>JANYLE010000464.1 GCA_025363795.1 Mariniphaga sp.
ATTGCAGCCATATTCTTCTTCCCGGTCCATCCAAGCGGAACACGAACCAAGGCAGAGCGGTTTCGTTCGCCCCAACAAATCCGGGTAGGCGCTTCCTGATTTGGAACCAACCGGAGATAAGATGTGGGTATTGTGTTCCCGAAAGCGGTCAGGGCATCGGCCATATCCAGAATCCCGGCAATCATTTTTCTGGCGGTGGGTGATAATTTCCCATCTTCCAGAACGATATTGCGCCCATCTTTTTCAACCAGCATGTGAAAATGCAGACCGCTACCTGCTTTCCCGACCGTTATTTTTGGTGCGAAACTGATTTCAACTTTTCGTTTTTCGGCCAGCATGCGCAAAACCCATTTGGCAATAATAAGCTGATCGGCAGCAAATTCAGGGTCGGTTGGCAAGAACTCGATTTCATGCTGTTCAAAAGCTTCATCTCCAAGTGTGAAATTTCCAACTTCCGAATGGCCGTATTTTATTTTTCCACCGCAAGAGGCAATTAACCGGAGCGCTTCCTTGCGCATTCCTTCATATTTGGCAAATGGTTCTGATTCGTGATAACCTTTCTGGTCGGTCGCCGGGAAAATACCCTCGTTTTTACTATTGACGTAATATTCCAGCTCACCCATCATTTTCATATTTAACCCGGTAGCTTTCCTGAAATGGGCGATAGCTTTTTGCAGAATATGGGCCGGCGATAATTCAAGCAGGTTTCCGTTGTGATCAAAAAAGGAACATAGAATTTCGATTGAAGTGACTTCCTGAAAGGGATTGATAAATGCAGTGCGGTATCTCGGAATAACGTACAGATCAGAGCTCCCTGTTTCCATGAAAGGGAAAAGGCTCGAACCATCAACCCGCTCACCAAAGGTTAATATACTTTCGAGGTGTTCGTGTCCGGTGATAACAAAATTAAGTGTTTTTAGACGGCCATCTCCAGCTACATATCTGAAATTCAACTGTTGAACCTGGTTTCCTTCAATGTATTCCATGAGGTCCTCGCGGGTAAACAATTCGGCAGGTTTCTGAAGATATCGTACAAGCGGATTGGGATTAAAAGAAAATTGACTCTCCATAACGTTCGGTTTTTATCAAGGTTAGCAAATATGATTGCACAACGATTGCAAATTAAAACGAATTGATAATTGCAATTCGTCGGTACTTTTGAAATTTGGTTAATTACCTTTTTACGTTGAACTTGTCGCATGTTGTTCGCTCCAATTTCGGCAGTGAACTTAGGTTTTTAGATTACTCCAAATGCTGAGAAAGGTCAGTTATTCTACTTCTGTATAATTATTTTTTTATTCGTCCTAAAGCCAGTGATTATTTAATGAATTCTTGATGCTTCTCTGGGATATACTTTTGGAGAAAAGGCTAATCCGAATAAAGATTGCATACAAAAATATTGAAAAACAGGAAGGTATGAATCCGGATATTTTACAGTAGAACTTTGACCCATTCAATTTTAAGGTTAAAACTGCCGGATTGATGATCTGAAATCAGAAATCCAATCTGCCGGATTTTTGTTTCGTTCAAAGGCGTGACATTTTGTAGCGTTCTTCCCCTGAACGTTGGGATGAAATCTTTTGTTGAAAAAGCTAATTCAGTCCATTTATCCTTAACTGATATGAAGTTGCAGGCATAAGCTGTTCCATCAAAGTTGGCATCGGTGCGGAGCCTAAGACTATATTTTTTCCCATCACCCTTTACCCGAAGAACGATTTTCTGAAAATTTCCGGTTACCTGTTCTTTCAACAATGCTCTGGCAGATGCAAATCCGCCATTGTTTTCGAGGGAAACCTTTCCTGTGAAATCAGCCGTCTGATTATTATTGATTTTAAAACTGCTTTCAGATATTCCACCCATGACTCCATCATTTATAATTTGCCATTCCAAGGGATGGTCCGGACTGAAATCGACAAGGACAATTTCGTTATATTTCAATTTATTTGTCTGTTTGTTTTGTATTGTTGCTTTCAAGGGAATTGCCAGAAAGGTGGTTATAAGTTTCATAAACTATAGAATTAAATTCTATAAATTAAACCAATGGATAAATGAATAGTTCATTTCCGGCAGAAATAATACTTTCGTGTTAGTTATTCGGCATAAAGCGATTTTCTATCCTAAGAATGGACGGAGCAGCCGATTTTTATGGAGATTTCTTAGTTTCTTTAATGCTTTATCCTTGATCTGCCGAACCCTTTCCCGAGTAATTCCCAATATTGCAGCGATCTCATCGATTGTAATCGGGTTTTCACCGACGAATCCATAATAGTACCGAAGTATTTCTGCCTCACGAACATTCAGTGAACGAAGAGCTCTCTCAATTTCGATTTCTAATGATTTATTAATAAGTGAGATATCAGGGATTTGTAAATCATCGCTGATCAATGTGTCGTAAAGGGTATTATCATTATCCTCGCTTTCCCAAATTGGAGCGTCAAGTGAAATATGAAAATTAGAAGCTTGCAGGGCATCCTCAACAATGTCCGAATGCATTTTTAGCATCTCGGCAATCTCTTCCGGAATGGGCTCCCTTTGGTAATCTTGTTCAAGTTTGGTAAATGCTTTATTAATTTTCGTAATCGACCCGATCTTGTTCATTGGAAGTCTTACTATTCTGGATTGTTCAGCAATGGCCAGTAGTATTGATTGTCTGATCCACCAAACAGCGTAAGAGATAAATCTGAATCCTCTTGTTTCGTCAAAACGTTCCGCAGCTTTTATTAAACCTAAATTTCCTTCATTAATTAAATCGGGTAAGACCAATCCTTGGTTTTGATATTGTTTTGCTACAGAAACCACAAAGCGGAGATTGGAGTTAATCAAGATCTCCAATGCTTTTCGGTCGCCAGTTTTAATCTTTCGTGCAAGAATAACCTCCTCTTCAATTGTTATCATGCTTAATTTGCTGATTTCATTCAAATATAGGTCCAGTGATTCAGAATCTCTGTTCGTGAATTGCTTTGCGATTTTCAGCTGCCTCATACGAAATCAGGTTTAGGGACGATACTATAGCAAATATATAATATTGTAAAAATGGCTCACTTCATTTACGAATATTTCGAAAAATTGTTTCCATTATT
>JANYLE010000505.1 GCA_025363795.1 Mariniphaga sp.
CTTATCATTCTTTACCGATGAATTAAATGTCGGATAAAGTAAATAAGCATTTCATACAAACTACTTGCCCTATGGCAATTAATGACGGGGGTTTCGCCGGATACGGCTTAATGACGATGGTTGGATGCGAAGAAATGCAGCAATATCCTTGAGGGGAAGATAATGAGCGATTTCGGGGAAATGGTTTTTAAAAGAGTTGTATTGATCAGCTGAACTTCCTGTAAGCCAAACATCATGCGCTTTGACAATATTCATGAGCGACAGTTCGCCAAACTGTCTGATGGCAGCTTCCACACCCGGAATCTCTTTTTTTAACTGTTCTAATTCGGAAAACGAGATCGTAAGGAGTTTACAACGTTTAACAGCCTGGACAGATGTACCCGAGGGTTTGCCGTAATAATAGCCATCAAAGTCTGAAAAAAACTGGTTCGGCTGTACAAAATGTTTGATACTTGTTTTGCCGTTGGTGTCGACTACGAAAACGCGCATCATCCCTTTGATCATAAATCCAATTTTGGCAACTGATTTCCCCTCGGTGAGAAAAAAATCGTTGGCTTTCATAAAGACAGTACTAAAGTGGGTGGAAATCCGCTTTGTTTCTGGCAGTGTAAGCTGAGTATTATGAAGTAAAAACATGCACAACTGTCTTTTTGCTTTCATATTTTGGCAAAAAAATGGTGGTTTACCTTATAATCCTTATGAAATTGGGTACTGTTTCTGTTGTATAAAATTAAAAATTTATTTATTAATTTTTACGACCTGATAAACAATTGTTTTTTTATAAAAATGCCGTATAGAGAATTAAGCATGAGTGATCTAAATCTTAACTAAATATCATTAAATCAATTGCAGGTGGTTTTATTCGGAAAGAGAGGAGAGCGGCAGGCCAAAAGCCTTACTTTTGCAGCTTTTTGTGTTGTATGAATAGCATCCAAAGAATATGGAACGGTAATTTTATCCTGCTCACGGCGGCAAACTTCTTAATGTGTGTTACTTATTACTCCATTATTTCTACTTTGCCCATCTACCTTGTCAGTGAGCTACATGCAGGTAAAAGTGATGTCGGGATTGTTTTGGCCTCTTACACAATTGCATCTGTTTTGATCCGCCCATTTGGCGGTTTTGCACTCGATAAATTCGGACGCCGGACGATTTACATTCTTGCGCTATTGTTATATGCCTTCTTCTTTTGCGGATACCTGGTTGCCACTACAATTGTTATGCTTATTGTTTTGAGATTCATTCAAGGTCTTACCTGGGGTGTAACAACCATTGCCGGTTCGACGATTGCGGTCGATACAATACCCGATAACAAGCGTGGTGAGGGGATTGGTTACTTTGCCCTTTCGACAACATTGGGAATGTCGTTCGGTCCGGTTGTAGGATTGTTTATTTGTCACCATTTTGGGTATACGGCCATGTTTATTTCGGGCATCGCCACAAGTGTGATCAGCCTTGTCTGTGCCAGTTTTGTTAAAATTCCCCCGATGATGCCACGTTTAAAGGTCCATTTCTCATGGAAAAACCTGTTCGAGAAAAAGGCGATTATTCCTTCGGTCAATTTGTTGATTATCATGACTACTTATGGCGGATTACTTTCGTTTATCGCCTTGTACGGCCGCGAAATCGGGATCCAGAATACCTCACTTTTCTTCCTTGTTTTTTCGCTGGGGATTGCTACTTCAAGATTATCTGCCGGAAAATCGTTCGACCGAAACGGCCCCGTGAAAATACTCACGATCTGCCTGTCTTTGATGATCATCGGGTTTCCGTTACTGGTGATCTTCGATAATGCGGTAGGTTTTTATATTTCGGCCATGGTAATTGGTTTTGGAATAGGGGTAGTTTTCCCTGTTTTTCAAACCATGGTGAACAACCTGGCGGATTTCTCAAGGCGTGGCGCTGCAAATTCGACATTGTTCACGGCACTTGACCTGGGAATGGGTTCTGGTATGGTGATCATGGGGTATGTTGCTCAGTATTACAGTATTTCGGCAACCTTTATCATTAGTGCCGTAATCAGTCTTATCGGGTTGATTTTCTTCAGGAAGATCACTGCCGGTCATTATGAGAAGAATATTGACTAACAGATGATTGGATCCCTGATAATGCGGATTGAACCGGTTTGGCCGCAACCTTGCGGCGAATAGTTGAATTTATAAATCGTACTTTTTTTTGATAAGTGATCATTTTGGTTACTTAATTCCCGTTACCAGTAAGGGATTTTGCAGGACAAAAAAAATAATTTCTATTTTATCAATAAATAATTATCGCGATACTATTTTTTTTTAAATATATGTCATAACTTTACTATCATTTCAATTTTCAAGGCGTTGATTTATTAGGTCGTAGGAATTGTTTCACAATTAATATATACCCTATGAGCAAATTTATTTATTTAACCCCGACACCCGAAGCACTGATCGGCTCCATGTTGCCTCCTGAAGATTTTGGCGAATACCTTTCGACAGGTACAAAAAAAATGAATAAAGGTCAGGCAATATTTTTTGAGATCGATCTCGGTCAGATAGAAAAGCTGATCGATATGGACAGTCTGAACCGGCGATGTGTTGCAAAACCTGATGGAAGTCCCAAAAGCTCAGTTTATCTTTCGGTTTACAAAGTTTTGGAAATGATTCCATTATCAGCACTAAAGAGTTTGTATGTGACCACTGATAATGGATACACGATGGAATTGAAGAAATCTCCTTACGATCAGGCATCGGAGGTTAAAAACAAATTGCATCTCTTCCAGGAATTATGTCCCGTATCGCCAATGGTTGTAAGTCTTTTGGCGCCGTCATTGTTTTTGAAACGGCTCACCGATGGCTCGACTCCTATTGTTCTCCCAAAACTGTTCTTTGTCGATCTGAAAATGGGTGATTTGGCAACCGATCCGCAGAAAAGTTCAGTCGATTATTTGCCATTTGCCAATGTTGGACATCTCAGGGACTGCATTGAAATTTTAATGGGTGAAAATGATAAGCAAATGAAAACCGTTAAGCGCGTTTTTTCGGGCACTCTTCTATACCGGACTATCGAAAGCGGTTTTTACATTGGTGCGAAAGACGAAATTATTTTTTATCCATTCCCAACTTTGGATGAAATTAAAACTAAGAATTATAAATTCTTCAGATCTATTTGATAATAAACGGTTAAATGGAATTCTAAAGATCCCGGTTTAATTTTAAACAGGATGAATTGCGAGGAAGGCATGTCTAATGATTTGATTGGACATGCCTTCCTTGCATTAAATGGCGTACCGGTCCTTGATTCCTGAGTTTTAACGGTTCCCTGAATCTTTTCTGCCTGCTTTCATTAATCTAAGTAATTGGAATAATATAATGTTGTATGAGGAGTTTAGACTTTAGGCTTTTAGACTTTAGGCGACAAGGCTGTAAGTGTCTATATTGCAGATATTTTTAATTAGGTCTTCTTACTTCTGCCTTCTTCTTTCTTCCTGAAAATACGACATTATTTAGTTCACATTACTTAATTGCCAGTACCCGTAAGCTCCATCCTGTAATCATAGGTTCCCGATCCGACATTGGAGAAATATTTTCCATCGGCAGTCCTGAAGATTTTGATTCTCCGGCCTCCCTCTTTGATGGATGATTTTTGATTGGTTGGAAAATAGATTGTTGCTGTTGTATTTGACGGTATCACGACCTTCATCTCCAGGATATTATCCTCTCTTTTCCATTCACTTTTGATCACACCATAAGTTGACTGATAGCTTGATTTGGTGCGCGTAATGTCGCCGACAATTTCGGGACGAATGATGATATTCCTGAAAGCGACGCTGTTCTCCTGTTGTTTAATCCCGCCAAGTCCTGTGTAAAACCACTCCATTAAATGGCCCAGCATCAAATGGTTGTTTGATACCTCTTCCAAAGCTGGCCATGACTCTGTTAAAGCTGTGGCGCCTTTCTTTAATTGAAAACCATAGCCGGGAACATCGTCACGGAAGTTCATATCGTAGAGCAATTGCGAACCACCGCCTTCTTCCACCGCCTTTACGAGGAAATGAAACCCGATATCACCGGCAGTCAGTTTCTTTCCCGAGACGGAGATTGAGTCGACCATATTTTTGAAAACGGCTTTCCTATCATTTTCATTTGCCAATCCGACACATAGTGGCATTGCCATTGCTGTCTGACTTCCCGTTGAATAGACTTTTGTCTGACCGTTGAAAAATTTAGTGTTGAAAGCCTTCTTAACTTCTTCAGCAAGAGCCGTCATCTTTTGGGCTTCTTCCTTATTTCCTGTAAGTTCCAACATTTGCGAAAGCAAAGCGATATCATAGTAATAGATGGCCGTAGCGGTAAGCGCTTTAGGGGTTAATTGTGCCTCGCCAGGGGAGGTTGGACCATAATCAAACCAATCACCCAGGCCATGCGAAAGGATATGGCCGTCAGCTTTTGTTCCAAGGTAGGCAACATACTTTATCATCATGGGCATTGCCTCCTTAACCAGTGGCAGGTCGCCATACCATTGCCAGATCATCCATGGAAGGATCACTCCTGCGCTTCCCCATTCGGGTGAATCGCGGAAACCTCCTTCAAACGGGACATATTCCGGGGCAATATCGGGTACCAATCCTTCTTTCGTTTGTGCGTCTATCATATCACGTACGATCTTCGAATACAACGGATACAAGGCGTAATTATATTGCATCGAAGCGCCCATGAGGTAAGTCTGTTCGAGCCATCCAAGCTTTTCACGATGCGGACAGTCAGTGGCAACACTTTGTAAATTGCTTCTGATAGCCCAGTCAATCAAGGTATAGATCTGGTTAAAGAGTTGATTGGAACAGCTGAACTCCCCATTTTTAGGTGAAGAGTTGGTTGTATGAAGCATTTGCAAATCAGTGATCTTAGGAATGCCAATGTCTGTCTTTACCGAATCAGGAGCAGCACCTTCTACCAATACATACCTGAAACCGTAATAGGTAAACCGTGGTCTCCAGGTTTCGACACCATCCCCTTTGAGTGTATAGGAATAATAATAAGGACCACCCGAAGCATTCTGGTTGATCTTGTTATCCTTGGTTATCAACTCCCCGGGAGTCAGTTTAACTATTGAACCTTTTTTTCCGCTGACTTTGAGTTCAATAATCCCGGAGCCATTTTGTCCAAAATCGTAAAGGTATTTACCCGGTTCTGGTTGTCCAATCGTTTTAACTTTAATCACCTCTTTGCCCATCACGGGATAATCAGCCTCGGCTGTCAGTTTGCCGGCTGGAATAGTAACCGGAAGCGCTGATTGCCATGAAGAATCATCGAACGATGCGCGGTTCCAATCGTTTTGTTCAAGCGTGGCGTCATAATCTTCTCCGCCATAGATACTTGAATATATTATTGGCGATGGTGCACATTTCCAGTCTGTTCCGGAAACGATCGTTGCAGAGGTTCCGTCTGTATAGTTGATCTTCAATTTGCTGATCATTTTGGGATACCCGTACGCGATCACAATCTTTCGGTACCGTTCGCGGTTGATGTTGTAAAAGCCGTTTCCAACAATTACCCCGATGGCATTGTCCCCTTGCTGAAGTTGTGAAGTAACATCATAGGTATTATACAAACAGGTTTTGTCGTAATTGGTCCAGCCGGGAGACAAAAAACTCTGACCGACTTTCTGACCATTGATCGACGCTTCATAATGGCCTAAGCCGCTGATGTATAATGTGGCACTTTGAATGGCTTTTTCAACTTTAAACGTTTTTCTGAACAATGGGACGACGCTCCGTTTGACGGCTTTATATCCAAGCTGATCTCCCGATAGATGAATACCAGGCACTACTTTCATCGAATCGGGAAGGTTTTCAAAACCGATCCAGCTTGCTTTTTCCCAATCGTTTGGTGATAAAAGCCCCATTTGCCAGGATGCTGGTTCACTCCAGTCAGACTCATTCCCGGACTGGTTTATGATTTTCACTTTCCAGAAATATTTTTTCTCCGAACTTAATGGAGTGCCGTCATATTCGACCTGAATAGAATGATCGGATTGAATAACTCCCGAATCCCAGGTATTGCCAAGGTTGTTTTTCAGTTTCTCCTGACTGTCTGCAACAAGAATATGATAGGCAGTCTGCCAGGTATCTCTTTCCTGTGA
>JANYLE010000002.1 GCA_025363795.1 Mariniphaga sp.
CGCTTGGAATTCCATTTAGCATTACCGTCCTGATCAGCATTTTCCTGATCTGGGTATACACCTACAGGGGTGGCGTTAAGACGATCATCTGGACAGACTCCCTGCAAACCATCTTCCTGCTTACTGCCGTAATTCTCACCATTTATTACATCTTTTCAAGTTTCGATTGGTCGGTTGCAGAGACTTTTCGAAAAATAAACGAACATCCCTATTCAAGAATTTTTGACTGGGATTTTAAATCGGGGAAATACTTCTTTAAACAATTTATTGCCGGCATATTTGTTACCATCGTCATGGTTGGTCTCGACCAGGATATGATGCAAAAAAACCTCACCTGCAAGAGTTTGAAAGAGGCTCAAAAAAACATGCTGACGTTTAGTTCAATTTTTGTCGTTGTTGTTGGAATGTTTCTGCTGCTTGGCGTCTTACTCTATATTTTTGCCGATGTTAATGGAATTCAATTACCTGCAAAATCGGATTACTTATTCCCTTTGCTTGCGCTCAACCACATGAACGTAATGATCGGAATCTTCTTTTTACTTGGAATTACAGCAGCCAACTACGCGAGCGCCGACTCTGCCCTCACCTCATTGACTACCGCATTTTGCGTTGATTTTCTGGATATTAATAAACGTCCGCAGGAAAAAAGACCATCACTTCTGCGTCGCACGCATATTGGTTTTTCGCTTTTATTATTCCTGGTAATCATGGTCTTTAAATTAATTAATGATCAAAGTGTCGTTGTGGCCGTTTTTAAAGCTGCAGGCTACACATACGGGCCGCTACTTGGTCTTTTTGCGTTCGGATTTCTCACCCGAAAAAACGTCAAGGACCGCTGGGTACCACTCGTAACTATTTGTTCTCCATTTGTCACATGGATAATTGAGGCTTTCTCCGAAAACTTGCTCAATGGCTATCAAATTGGTTTTGAATTAATTATAATTAACGGAGGGCTTACTTTTTTTGGCTTGTTGTTAATTCAAAAAAAAACTTCGCTTTCGTTAAAAAATGTTAAAGAAGTCTGATAAATTGTGTTATATTTGAAATGCTATATTGGGTGAATTATTTCCTGTTAGCAATCAATGCAATAGACTGACAGTCAAAGATGAAGAGCATTTTAAAAATATTGTTGATTTTCGGTGCATTTTCTCTTTTTTTCGCTTGTGAAAAAGAAAAAATGAGTTCATCGTCTGATGCAATACTTCATTTTTCATCTGATACTGTGACGTTTGATACGCTCTTCACCTCAATTGGTTCACCAACCAGAAATCTTCGGGTAATTAACCGGACGAATGAAAACGTAATTATTTCATCGGTTAGGCTGGCTGGTGGGAAGCAGAGTGGCTTTCGTATTAACGTCAACGGTGAAGCAGCCAATGAAACCTACAATGTTCAGATCCCCGCTCAGGATAGTATCTTTATTTTTGTTGAAGCTACCTTAGGTAAAACAGGCAAAAATGGCCCGCTTATTAATGAAGATTCCATAATTTTCCGTGTCAACAATATTGAGCAAAAAGTGCGGTTAATGGCCTGGGGACAGGACTTTGTGATGATTAAATCTGATCCTATTAAAACTTCTGTTTGGCACAATGATCGACCCTATCTGGTTTACAATGAAGCTTTGGTTGATTCTGGTCAGACACTGATAATTGAAGCTGGCACTACTGTCTATTTTCATAAAAACTCGGGGCTAAAAGTCAAAGGAACCTTAAAAGTGATGGGGACTTTTGAAGAACCGGTGGAATTCAAAGGCGACCGTCTTGAGCCAGCTTACAGCGATTTGCCTGACCAATGGAATGGAATCCTGCTCTACTCGGGAAGTCATAACAACAAAATCAATTACGCTAAAATTAAAAATGCAAATATTGGTTTGCAGGTTGGAACAATTGAGCATGTTGGCTATGCATCGGTAGAGCTGTCGAATACCCGCATTGAAAATATGAGCTGGTCCGGAATCTGGGCCATGAAATCCAAAATTCTTGCTTATAATTGTATCATTTCAAATGTAAGATATTACAATACTGCACTTTTGCTCGGGGGCGATTATCAATTCTATCACACCACGTTTGCCAACTATTACAATAAATTATCCACAGGAATGCGGACAACCGAAACTTTGGTTGTATCCAATTATTTGGTTGATAATAAGAGCGGTTTAAGATATGTGGGCGACATGAAGGAGGCTATTTTCGGAAATTGCATTATTACTGGCAATCGTGTCAACGAGTTACTCGTCTCTATGGACAAGCAAGGCGGGTCGAACTATCTTTTCGACAGATGCCTTATTCAGGTCTCTGATACTTTTAAGATTGCAGAAAAAAGCCGCTTTGTTGATGTTATCAGGAATGTGAATCCACGTTTTAAAAGTCCTTACAAAGGAAACTTCGAACTTGATACATTGTCCATTGCGAAAGATTTTGGCAAAGCCATTTATTCAAAACCTTATCCTGTTGACATAAAAGAGGATAGCAGAATAAGTGACGAAGGTCCCGACCTTGGGGCATTTGAACGAATTGAAAAGAAGAACAGTACAAAGAAATAGTTAATGACGGGATTTCTGCAATGGATCCTTATTCTGGTTACAATTTTCCCGGTAGTCCATTTACCGG
>JANYLE010000016.1 GCA_025363795.1 Mariniphaga sp.
TCCTGCTCTCATGGTATCCAACAGCATCAAATCGACCTGAGCTCTGATTTCTCCTTTTTTGCTTGTGGGACTGATGGGCGATTCCTCTGTTATGTGTTTGACGTAATCGCCTCCGACAGAATAGACATTGTCAAAAAAGGAGAAATCAGAGCTCAGGTCGATTTGATGCTGTTGGATACCATGAGAGCAGGAAAAATTAAAGCCATAATTGCCAGATCAGCTGATTTTTACGGTGTCGATGTCGGTAAGAGTGTTTTGATGTCGCTGATTTATAAGAATATGGCATCTGGAAAAAAGGCACAGTGGATGTTTAATGCCAAAGTCAAACACTCTTATACCTATACCCCGGATGCAGGAAAAGCGACTGCACTTTTAGGGAATACACCCGATGCTTATAACCAGATCTGGAATTTACCGACCGATCGTAACTCACTAACCGGAGAACAGTGGGTGGCACTTTTTGCAAAAGAAATGGGGAAAAACAATAGTTATCAGTTAATTCCAGGTTGGATGGTCCGAATATTGGGGTTCTTTGTCCCATTTATGAAAGAACTATTCGAAATGCGATACCAGTTTGATCGCGACTATTTTTTCGATAGCATTAAGTTTGAAAAGTATTTCAAGTACCCGCCAACCAAATATCAGGATGGTGTAGATGAGATTTTGAAGCAACTCTCGTAATACAAAACAGGAAAAAGCAAGGTGTGTATTCTAAGGAGCGAATCATGCGATCGCCGGATTCCTGTTAGCCAGAACTAAAAAGCCAGAAGCAAAAAACAATAGAATAAGAACTTACATAAGAATAAATGCCATTTAAGATGCCTGATAACAGCAACATCCCTTTCCAAACCATCGACTGGTCAAAAATAGCCAGAACTGAGCACAAAGGCGAATCCGGAACTGCCTGGTGG
Organism: Mariniphaga sp.; assembly: GCA_025363795.1. Lineage (GTDB taxonomy): Bacteria > Bacteroidota > Bacteroidia > Bacteroidales > Prolixibacteraceae > JAAFHB01. Next base: position 912 of record JANYLE010000016.1, read on the forward strand.
CAAACAGTTCAGTTTGGCGGACTTAGGGTTCGGCTTGTAACCTATTCCCCTGGTTATGTGGCAGATCACTGGTGTACTAAAGGACATATTGTTCACTGTCTTGAGGGTGAGTTTGTCAGTGAATTAATTACCGGCGAAAAATTTTCGCTAACTCCGGGTATGACTTACATCGTTTCTGACAATCTGAGTGATCACCGTTCGCTGACCAAAACCGGCGTTAAACTGATGATCATAGACGGCGATTTTTTGAAATATAATCCTGAATTGTAAACACTTAAACCCCATCAATTAATTTTCAGTTGAATATCATTAACCGGCAAAAACACCTAATAACTGTCTGCATCATCCTATTCGGACTGTTTCTGACCTATAGCTATTTCGAATCGCGCTGGGTTAAAATCACCGAAGTTGAAATCAAATCGGCTGATATTCCAGATTCATTTAACGGTACGAAAATCGTCTTTATATCTGACATTCATCTTGGTCCGTTTCTTTCCGCCAATCGATTATCACGAATTGTCAATCAGATCAATGGAATTAACCCGGACATTATTCTGCTTGGGGGCGATTATGTCTTCTACTACACCAGGTATATCGAACCGGTTTTCCACGAGTTCGGCAAGCTTCGATCTGTTTATGGTATTTATGCCGTCTTAGGCAATCACGACTTTTATGCAGGAGCAGATCTCACCAAAAAAATGATGGCGAAAAATGGCATTAATAGTTGTGATAACCAATCCTATTGGGTGAAAAAAGGGAACGACAGCATAAAAATAGGTGGAGTCGGAGATCTGTGGGAAGGGACCCAGATTCCCGAAAATACTTTCAGAGGGCTTAAAAAATCAGATTTCGCAATTTTGCTAACACATAATCCTGATTATCTGGAAAATATTTATACTGATCTGATTGACTTAACCCTTTCGGGCCATACCCATGGCGGACAAGTTACGTTGTTTGGCTGGTGGGCTCCGATTCTGCCATCTGAATTCGGGCAAAAGTATCGCTATGGTTTGATCGATTCAGGAAAGATGAAGTCTTATATTACGTCAGGAATTGGGACTGTAACTGTTCCTTTAAGGTTCTTTTGCAGACCGGAAATTGTGGTTCTCCGGCTTAAAAAAACTAAGGGATAATCCTGCCAAAACAATGGTGGCCAAGGGAGTCGTCAGTTATTCGGCGGAATTCCAATCTTGAGAATACCAAAAGTCAATTATTTTTCATCAATCTATTCTTCAACATGTTATCACAACAAGATAAAGCGTTATATCTCCAGTTGAAGGAAGCTTATACAGAGGCGAACCTGAATAAAATTTCCCGGAATCTGATCCGGCTTTACCAGGAAAAGCAACACGATAAACTGAAAGTGATTGCAGGAATGATCGCAGATTGGGTACAAATCGATATTGGCGAAGACAAACAGGGTTTTTCGAAGTTGATCATGCTTTATCATCCCGACAGGATTCAATACTATCAGGATGAATTAAACAACTATGAAATTTCGGGAAATCCAGCACGGCTTCAGCGGTTGGAACATATTCTTGTTATTCAAGAGATTGAGGAGATTGCCATAGCACTCAGTAATTACGACGATGTCGACTATTCACCAGAATACGTATGGGACACAGACACATCAGGGTTTAGCTACTTCTCCGATTCTTCATCTAAAGGTCATTCAGAAAGAAAAATAAAAGTTTCGAAAAGCAATTATTCCTTTTACGATGTGGTCAGAATCAGAAACTACGGGAATACAACGAAAGAAATTCCGTCATGGTATTTTGAAGATTGGGACGAGATTGAAATGTCTGAAAGCGAAATTTTTGATCTGGAGGGTATTGAATATTGCACCCAAGCTGTGTCAATCGATTTATCAGGAAATTCGATAACAGATATTTCACCGCTCTTTAACCTTATAGCGATCGAAGAACTCAACCTTGCCGATAATAAGATCGGCTACATTGATGCATTAAGCAATCTTTTAAAACTTAAAAGCGTAAATCTTTCCAACAATCAAATTGATGACCTCTCCCCTCTTTTTGGGCTTCCTATCCTTGAATTTTGTGATGTAACCGGTAACAAAATACCAGTTGAGCAGATACAGGAATTGGAGGCCAACGGGGTTACTGTTTGCCACGATTGATCTTGTTCAATTTAAAACATTTACAAAATGAGCCTGTTTATTGTTTCTCTGTCCTACAAATCCTCACTAGATGAGGTGGATAAATACCTTGCCGGACATAACGAATTTCTAAGGAAGCATTACGACAACGGAATATTTATTTGCTCAGGGCCGAAGATCCCCCGAACAGGCGGGATCATCTTATGCAAATCCGACAGTCTTAATGTTGTGGAAGCGATAATCAAAGAAGATCCATTTAATATCAATGGTGTTGCCGATTACGAAATCACCGAATTCAGGGTTGCCGATTATGCAACAGGGTTCGAACCTTTTCTGAAATAGCGATTCTGACAACTATTGGATTACGAAAAATCGTTGCTAAAACTTGAAATTCCAGGTAATTGAAGGAATAACAGAGAAAAGATAAATCTTTACCGCCTCTGTTTCACCGGAGTTATCATCTTTAGTGCGGAATAAAATGGTATACGCATTTTTACGGCCATAAGCATTAAAAAGTCCGAAGCTAAGTTCTGATCTGAATTTGCGGTTTTCTTTAAGCAATAAAGTTGCTCCCAGATCCAACCTGTGATAGGACGGCATCCGGTAGCCGTTTCTGCTTGTAAAGTAATTCACAACGTTGCCGTCCATTTCATATTTTCCACTTGGAAAAGTAATGGCGTTGCCTGTATAGTAAACCCATGTCGAAGATAACGTCAGCTTTTTACTTGCCTGCATATTAAAAACGACCGAAATATCATGTGTCCGATCCTGCCGCGCTGGGTACCAGCTTCCGTCATTAATCTCCGCAAACTTTTTTTCAGTCCGGGATATAGTGTAGGAAATCCATCCTGTAAAAATCCCACTGCTTTTTTTGACTAAGAACTCAAGACCATAGGCGCGTCCTATTCCGAAAAGAAGCTCGGCCTCAGCATTTTCGTTAAGAAAAACATTTGCATTATTCCGGTAATCGATCTGATTTTCCATTTTCTTATAATACCCTTCGATCGAAAAATTGATTGCATTTGAATTGAATTCCCTGAAGTATCCTACCGAGATCTGAGAGATAAACTGTGGCTTGATATTATTTGAACTAGGGAGCCAATAATCAACCGGAGTACCGGCTGATGAGTTGGATAACAAGTGAATGTATTGACTCATCCGATTGTATCCGGCTTTAAAAGATGAGTTGTCAGATAACAGCAAGGTCAGATTAAACCTTGGCTCAAAGCCTGTGTAAGTACCATAAAGCTTGCCTTTAGAATAGGTTTCGACCTTTACAATGCTTTCATCAGTATTGTAAGTATTTTCGGCACCGGCACCTATTCTTGTAAAAGCTGACATTCTGATACCATAGCCAATATTCAATCTATCTAATAATTGATGCTCCATAAACGCATAAACAGCATTCTCCCAACCCACCTTTTCCTGAATTCTAAAACTCGAGATATTTTTGGAATTAGACACCACTTCGCCCGGCTTAAAATGATGAACCACTGTGTTAAACCCAAAGAGGAAACTAAATCGGTTTGACAGCGATAAAGCATAATCCTTTTTAAGAGAAAAATCTTTTATTCCCGCCATCAGCGAAAATTTACCGTCGATATCCCCTTCCGTCTTGTAGTTATAATCGTTAATCACCATAGTTGTATTGGTGAAGAGCGAAGGAGAAAACTGATGGTTCCACCTGAGTGAACCCGCCTTATTGCCCCAGCTAAATCCGAAATCCTTCGCCTGAAGTACGTCACGGCCAAAATATCCCGAAAGGAATACGCGGTTATTCTTATTGATGATCAGATTGGTTTTAATATTTAAATCGTAGAAATACAACTTATTATCCTTGATTTTTTCATCATTGGATAAAGGGAGAAAAAGGTCAGCATAAGTCCTTCGGCCTGAAATCATAAACGAGGATTTATCTTGCTCAATCGGACCTTCAACCATTATTCGCGAAGAGATCAGTCCAATCCCACCGGAGACATTGTAATCCTTCATATTCCCCTCTTTCATCCTGATATCCATCACCGAGGAAGCACGTCCACCATATCGCGCTGGAACCCCACCTTTGTATAACTTAACATCACGGATCGCATCTGAGTTGAAAACAGAAAAGAATCCCAGCAGATGAGATGGATTAAAAACCGGAGCATCATCCAGCAAAATAAGGTTCTGATCGGCATTCCCTCCCCGGACATAAAACCCGGCGTTCCCCTCACCTACCGGCGAAACGCCCGGCATCAGCTGAATCGATTTCAGAATATCCTGCTCTCCAAAAAGCACTGGCAATACGCTTAACTCTTTCACATTTAGCCGCACAGTTCCAATTTCGTTTTGCCTGACAATATCATCTTTAGGACGACCAACGACGACGATTTCATCTATTTCGGTCTCATGAGGAGAAAGTGAGAAATTTTGCTGAAGGTTTTGATCGATCGTCAACACCTTTTTAATCGTCTGATAGCCAACGTACGAAAAAATAAATGTATATTTCCCTTTAGGTAATGAGATGGAGAAAAAGCCATATTCGTTGGTGCCAACCCCTGTTTTCAACTCTTCGGGATAGACCGAAGCGGAAATCAAAGCCTCTCCCGATGATTCATCGCGAAGATATCCACTCAGCGTATAGTGTTGCTGAGCTAAACCTGTCACCGGAAACGCCACAAAGACAAGAATTTCAACACATATTAGTGCTTTCAGGAATGTGGAGACGCCGGACATCTTCGTTTATTAATGGTTGAGTATATTGATGAATCAGCACTTATACGAAAGCGGGATAAACCGAATAACGCTATTCTGCACTTGCAGAATTTGGCGAATGGAAAATTCATGATTTGCTTCCTATCGCCCTTTGCTACTGGCAACTTGCGATAACCATTCTGCTTACTGCTTATTTCATGCTGAGAAACAGCAAATTTAGTTTTTTTATTAAATTTGACACCATATTATACTTTATACAATGAATTTCAAAACGACTAAATTACTACTGATCGCCCTTGTTGTGTCTGGATCCTTATTCGGACAGCAGGCAAATCAAAAGGAGCTGAAAGCTAATCAAATCATTGCTATGATTAAGGCAAAAGTTACCTGTCCCTGGTCTAACGAAACGGTTGACACATTTAAATCGGGTAATCCCGAGGATCTTGTAACAGGTGTTGCGGTTTGTATGTTTGCAGATATGAAGGTGCTAAAACAAGCAGTTGCAGACAAATGCAATTTGATTATTGCCCATGAACCGGTATTCTATAATCATCTTGATGAAACAAAAGCGCTGGAGAATGACCCCGTATTTATGGAAAAGATGAAGTTCATCAACGATCACAAATTGATCATTTGGCGATTTCATGATCATATTCATCGGACTAAGCCTGACGGAATATACGTTGGGATGATTGAGAAGCTGGGATGGAGCAAAAACCAGACCGATAGTTCGATGATCCATTTCAAGTTCGCCACGGTAAAACTGTCAACTTTCATCAGCCAATTGAAATCAAAATTCCCCGGAAGCTCATTCAGGGTTATCGGAAATCCGGATATGAGCGTTACGAATGTTGCGCTTGCAGTAGGTGCGCCGGGTTCTGCTTCGCATTTGAGGTTACTCCAGGAGAAGCAAACCGATTTGCTGATTGCCGGAGAAGCACAGGAATGGGAAACCTATCAGTACGCTTACGATGCCCAACTTCAGGGGAGAAACAAAGCAGTTATTTTTCTTGGGCACACCAACTCTGAAGAAGCCGGAATGGACTACTGTGCGCGCTGGCTTAAAGGATTTCTTCCACAGAATATTAATATTCAATATATTAAAAACGGATCAAGTTTTAAAAACTTATGATTTGGTGCAGACCTGATTCTGAGCGTAATATTATAAGATCCAATGACAAAAGGACATAAAAAAAGGAAGTAGAAACTTCCTTTTTTTTATTAAGTAAATTATTGATTAAATAAAACCTTGATGCTTTAGTTCCATTACTGAAAGAGGAGCACCGACTTCAATAACAGTACTTTTTCTTATTTGAACCTGATCTTTGAAATTATGGTGTCTGCTACCTGATTCAATCCCAAATGTGACAACCATCCCAATAACGAAAAAAACTAATCCCAGTAAAAATGTTTTTGCTTTCATGATATTATAATTTAAATTGTTTTAAAATTAAACGCACTCAAAAATAGCATGCACGTATCAGGTCCACTAATAGAATATACGAATTGAACTATTTCATAGATAGATTGCTGGTTTTCATCGAAGTATAACCAACCATAATATTTAAATCCCAATCTGACTTATCCGTTTTAAAGAGGCGGTGGGTTGGCAGATCCTTTAATTTAGAGCAAGGTTGGTTAAGACTTGATTAAAGTTCCCACTAATTCTTCTTCAAAATCTAGTTTTTTACCCGTTTGCCGTGGCCAAACAGGGCCAATAAAAAACACCTGCATTTTGAGGTGCAGGTGTTTGCTATTTAAAAGATTGTACAGAATATGATCCTGTTCAAACCTAAATTTGGATTATGAGTAAGTCTATTTTCTCGGATCGAAAGATTGCGGCAACCAAACCCTGAACCACGAATGTTCGTCGAGCGTATTTCCCGCCGATGCATAATCGCATAGGGTAATCTCGGTTGGCTTACTTTCT
>JANYLE010000029.1 GCA_025363795.1 Mariniphaga sp.
CCGCACATGGATTTTTGCCGGAGTAGCACTTGCAGTTCTTAATTGCATTATCTTTCTGAAGATTGGGATGGACCGGCAAATCGGGGCATCGACTGCTTTCCCTTATCTTGCCAACCTGATTGCCGGAAATACTGACAATGAGTATTTTGCCAAAAGTGTGAAGCCGGGAAGTTGGGAATTGATTTTCCTTGGCGGATCTTTACTGGCAGGCTTGGTATTTTCTTTAATCAAAAAAGAATTCAAGATTCGGCTAATTCACAGTAACTGGGCAAGGTATAAAGGGAATAATGCAGGCAGCCGTATTTTTTGGGCACTGTTTGGCGGATTTATTCTCATTTTCGGAGCAAGAATGGCAGGAGGATGCACCAGCGGTCATGTGATCTCCGGTGGAATGCAACTGGCCGTAAGTAGTCTTGTCTTTGCCCTGTTCGTTTTTGCCGGGCTGTTGATAACCGGACGGCTGTTTTATAAAAAATAAAAATCGCTCAGCTATAGTTGTTTTAACTTAAATAGGCTTTAGACCTATAGACTTTAGGGTAAAAGTAAAGCTAATAATTGGATTAAAAAGATTTAATGCAGACGTGAACCAGACCTAAAAGTCATCAGCCTAATGTTTTTAAAAGCTGCGCAGATAATTAGGATTGTCATATTTTAAAATGTCTGAAGTATAGACTTATATATGTTTGAAGATTTTTTTGCAACCTTCTCCAGTAATATGCTGGCGCTGGTTCAGGTATTGCTGATTGCCCTGGTTGGGGCAGTATTGGTTTGGAAGAAAGTCTTCAAATCTGGTGATGTTAAAGGTCTCTCCCTGATCATTATAAATGTGTTACTTCCGTCGATGATCTTTTCAAAGATTGTCCGCACGCTTGATCCTGTCAGTTTTCCTTTATGGTGGGTACTGCCACTCGTTGGAATTGGGTTGATTGTGATCGGAATTTTCTTCGCAGTTCTATTTTTTTACCACGACCTCTCTTCCAAAAGAAGTTTATTACCGATTGCCAGTATGCAAAATGCAGGTTATCTGGCACTGCCGCTTGGTCAGGCCATTTATCCTGAGCAGTTTGATCAGTATGCGCTTTACAGTTTTTTAATCATTATGGGTCTCAATCCTATTCTTTGGAGTGTTGGTAAATTTCTCAGTACCGGCGGCGCAATGGTGGAATTTTCGTGGAGACAATTTATTACTCCTCCCTTTATTGCCAATCTTCTGGGAATTAGTTTTGTATTATCCGGATTACACCAATATATCCCCAAAATGGTAATCAATGCAATCGAAACAACCGGTGCTGCAACTGTTCCGTTGGCGAATTTTGTACTCGGAGCTGTCTTGGGAAGTATTTCATTAAAATTGTGGCCCTCCTTTTCGGATACGATCCGTGTGATTGGCGTGAAGTTTCTGATTATCCCGATTGTTACGATTTTTGTAATGATGCTGCTGAACTTAAAAGAGACGAATTCATTATTGAGCGATGTGATTCTGATTCAGGCCGTTTCTCCACCTGCAATTGCTATTTTGATCCAGATTAAAAACTATGGAGGTGATGCGCAGAAAAGCGGAAGTATGATATTGATTTCTTACATCCTTTGCATCGTAGCAATACCTGTCTGGATGGCTGTCTGGAAAGTAATGTAAAGCAAAACAGGGTTAAATAGACGAAAGTTGAGGTTGTTTGGAATTGAGGGGTAACATCACTTTTGATCCGTTTTTTACATCTTTTGGGGTGTCCTTTGCATCTTTTGAGGTGACTGATAGCTGAAAACGATAATTCGGCTATTTTTGAAGAAATTTATTTAAAGCCAATTTTGAATAACACTAAACTACAAATAACACTTAAATTAATCTGAAACAATATAATGGCAACAAGGAACTTTCTGGCTTTCGATTTGGGCGCATCAAGTGGCCGGGCAATTTTGGGGACAATTTCAGATAGTAAATTGAGTTTAAAAGAGATTCACAGATTCGAAAATCAAATGGTCGAAATCAACGGATCTTTTTACTGGAATATCTTTAGTCTCTTTGGTGAGTTAAAAACCGGATTGAAGAAATGTGTCCGGGACTTTGGGATTCAGCCTGAATCCGTTGGAGTCGATACCTGGGGTGTTGATATTGCGCTGCTTGACAGGAACGGAATGATTGTCGGATTACCTTATGCTTACCGCGATCCACGAACAGACACTGCAATGGAAGAGTTTTTTAAGCTCATCCCCAAAGAAGAACTGTACCTGATGACCGGGATTCAGTTGATGCAATTCAATACACTTTTTCAGCTATATGCTTATAAACGTGATTGTTCTCCACAACTTGAAATTGCAAAAGATATTCTGTTTATGCCCGATGCTCTGAGTTATCTTTTCAGTGGCGTGAAGAAAAATGAGTTTTCTATTGCATCAACTTCACAGTTTCTTAAGCCAGGGAAACTGGAATATGAACAACGACTTTTCGATGCTATCGATTTTGATATCAATATGATGCAGGATGTCGTTTTGCCAGGGACAATTCTCGGTAACATCAAACTTGAAATTCAGAAAGAGACTGGAAGTACTTCGATCCCCGTTGTTGCAGTTGCTGCTCACGATACGGCTTCTGCAATTGCTTCCGTTCCGGCAACAGGCAGAAACTGGGCTTATATCAGTTCAGGAACCTGGTCGTTGATGGGAATTGAAAGTGATCAGCCTTTGATTTCTGAAGTGATTCAAAAACTAAATTTCACCAATGAGGGTGGTGTTGAGGGGACGATAAGGTTTTTGAAAAATATTATGGGATTATGGTTGCTTCAGGAATGTCGGCGTACATGGTCTGCGGATTACAATTATTCGTGGCCTGAAATGGTTGAGATGAGCAAGAAGGCCAAACCTTTTAAATGTATGATCGATCCGGATGCACATGAGTTTCTGAATCCTGGAGATATGCCTGCCGCCATTGCTGCTTTTTGCCTCAAAACAGGTCAGCCCGAACCTGAAACCCATGGCGAAGTAATTCGTACTATTTTTGAAAGTCTTGCCTTGAAGTACCGTGCAACGCTTGACGCTATTCGGGCGGTGAGCGCAACACCGATCGATAAGATTCATATCATAGGAGGTGGGGCAAATAACGAGTTATTGTGTCAGTATGCTTCGAATGCTACGAATCTTCCTGTTTATGCAGGTCCGACAGAAGCAACTGCAATTGGTAATATCATGATGCAAGCCAAAGCGTTAGGCGCTGTGTCGTCGCTGGTTGAGATCCGTCAGATGGTTTTTGATTCTTTTGACACAAAGATCTTTACTCCGGTTGATGGGGATCGTTGGGATGTTGAATATCAGAAATTTAAAAATTTTATCACCGAATAATTGGTTGATAGCTGTAGTTTTTTAATACTGAATCCTTATTTTTGGCGTAATATTGATTGAGCACGAAAGTTGTTTGTTTAATTTAAAAAGGAAATTATGAAGAAGTTATTTTTTGCTTTTGCACTTATCTTATTTGTAAATATTGGTAATGCCCAAGTCTCAAAAAATGCCATTGGTCTAAGATTAGGCGGGGGCGATGGTTTTGGCACAGAGATTTCCTTCCAGCATTCGCTCTCTGATTTGAACCGTTTGGAGCTCGACCTTGGGATTCATTCAAGTAACGAATACAGTGCATGGGGTTTAGCCGGAATATATCAATGGGTTTGGAACATTGACCGTGGATTTAACTGGTATGCCGGAGTTGGCGGAAGAATTGGTTCATGGAGTTGGGATCATAATAAATACGTCGGAACGGATAATGGCGGAATCTTCATTGCAGCAGCAGGTGATGTTGGAATTGAATATTCATTTCCAATTGGTATTCAGCTTGGCCTTGATGCCCGGCCTGAAATTGGTCTGATCAACCATGGTGATCTTTTCAGAAATAACATTGCATTCAGTATCCGATACCAGTTTTAACCGTTGAACAAAACCAGATTAAAAATGGCTGCACATCGTTGCGGCCATTTTTACATTAGTCGAATCAATTCATCTACAACGTTCTGTATTCCTTCTGCGATTTGCAGGATATGGGCATCAAGCATATAACAGGGAGATGTAACCAGTTTGTACTTTTCGTCGATAATGACCTCCGCATGATCCGTTTCGTGATGAGTACCTCCCATTTTTTCAATTGTTTTTGCAGTTTCCTTATCCTTTCCAATTGTAACGTCTGCACCTGGAAGTATTTTGGCAATTAACGCAGGTGCGATGCAAAGTGCACCAATCGGGATGGAGGCTTCAACCGAGGCAATCACTGCAAGTTCAACTTCGGGATCGACTGTACAGTCGCTTCCTTCAAAAGCAAGGGTGCACAGATTCTTTGCAACTCCAAAGCCACCTGGAAAGATCACTGCATCAAAATTCTCAGGTTCATAAAAATTAAGCGCTTTTATTTTTCCCCTGGTAATCCGGGCCGATTCAACCAAAACATTGCGCACCTCATTCATCGGCTTCCCGGTGCAATGATTAATCACCTGAGCCTGTTCTTTATCGGGGGCAAAACACTCATAGCTACATCCAGCTTTAGCTATTGCCAATAAGGTTAAAGTTGCTTCGTGGATTTCGGCGCCATCAAATACTCCGCAACCTGAGAGTATAACAGCAAAGCGTTTTTGTTTATTCATGGCCGTTCAGTTTAGAGGTTTGGTGTAAAGTAATAACATTTTTTATTCAAATTCAAAATTTAAATAGAAAAAAATGCATTGGTTTGTGATTTTTTATAAATTGCACTTAAATAGCTAATAATAAGCCTATAAATGGAATCAGGAAGAGGAGAGTATTGGCGCAATTTACCTAAAAGCCTTCCTTTTACAAGTCCTTCGACCTAAGTGTTTATAGTTTTGATTCCCCAAAGAGGTGTTTGAAATTTCTATAAATCTGATTTTTTAATTCTTCCAAAGGAAGATCCAGAATTTTTGATACTTCCTGATAGATTTCAATGATTGTTATTGGTGAATCATCTGTTTCCAGGAAGAGAGAATCCAGAGGAATGATCTGAATTGCCTCGCGAAAACGGGGAGTAATTTGCAGTACTGACTTTCCCAATGAAAAGTAGCATCCAAGATTAATCAATTGTCTGGTCAATACAATTCCTTCAGAATAACCATGTAAGACCAGTGGAACTTTTGTCAGTTTGAAGTATTCGATCAGCTCATTCCACGATTTTACTGCATGAATAATCAGCGGCTTATGATAATTTTTGGCAAATTCAAGATGTAGCTCGAAAATCAATTTCTGTTGCTCGTAATCCGCCTTGCACACTTTATCCAATCCTGTTTCGCCAATCGCAATTAATCCGGGCAGCACGATCAGATCTTCAAGCATCGTCCTGATCGTCAAAGATGTGAAATTAGAGGCGTGCCATGGATGGATTGCAGCTGAAAAGAATTTGTCTGTAACGTTTTGTATGTCAGTGTCCTGTAAAAACAGGCTCGGAATAGATATTATTCCTTCCGTATTCACCGCGTTGTGGGTATGAATATCTAT
>JANYLE010000055.1 GCA_025363795.1 Mariniphaga sp.
CGGGTAGTTACAAAATTTGTGGATTATTTCGGTGAGTTCAGTTGGATCCACAGAACGCAATACCTCTTCCGACAGAATATTTGTAAATGGCGATACTTTCCCATACTTTCCAAAGTTTTCGAGCGCATTGGAGATTGCATATTGATCTTTTTTCTGATCTTCACGTTCTTTCAAGATACCATCCACCAGCTTACCATAGGCTTCTTTGTCAGGCTTCGCTTCCGCTAGTAACTGCTCCAGCAACTTAATTCCGGCATAGCTATTCTGATCTAATCCACTGATCGTTACATATGACCGATCCACTCCGGTATTAACTTTCAATGAAATACCTAATTTATAAAGCTCCTTTTTGAACTGTTCAGCAGTAAACTTCTCAGTTCCAAGATAAGGAAGATACTTAACTGCAAGCGCCAATTTAGGGTCATTATTACTTCCAATTTCAGTGACATAATTCAATGAAAAAAGCTCGTTCGTTGAATTCTGGATATAATCAAAATTGACATCTTCATTCAATTTTTCCTCTTTGATCGATTCGTTATAATTCACGAATACAGGATTAAGCGGAGCATCACTTTTACTGACAAATGCCTTCAGGTATTCAGATTGGTCGGAACGGTTGATTACGATTGGGGTGATCAAAGGTTTGTCCACTTTGACCAGGTCCTTGGCAACACCATTTCTTTTGAACACGGCCACGTAGTTATCCTTATAGTTGGCCCTGGCAAATTCAACCAACTGCTTTTTAGTGATTTTTGCAAGCTGATCGTTAAACTCGAGTTCGGTGATCCAATCCGATTTTTTAACGAAAGCATCCAAAAGAGTAAACGCTCTGTAATTACCCTCATTCCGTTGAATCGTCTCCAATTTTAGATTGTTAATAGTAGCCTGAATTAACCAGTCATCAAACTCCCCTTTTTTAACCTTCTCAATCTCGGCAAGAAGCAGATCACGCACCTCTTCAAGTTTCTGACCCTGTCTCGGCTTGCCAAAAAACAAATGATAACCATAATCAGTTTCAAAATTACTGGTACTTCCGGCTTTAAGCACCTTTTGCTGCTGATTCAGATCAAGATCGATCAATCCCGCCACCGAATTAGTCAGAATATAGTCGATCATGGTCACGTATTTGCGGTCTTCCGATTTATAGCCATTAAACCTGAAAGCCAACTGAACCTGCTCCCCCTCAGGACCAACAACTTCTTTAACTACCGGCTTAGTAATCGGGGCTTCTTTTGGAAACTCAATTTTCGGAAGTTCTTTAGACTCAAATTTCCCAAACGTATCGTCTATCAATTTTATAGTGGTATCAAAATCAATATCACCACTTAAAACAACAACCATATTATTTGGCACATACCAAGTTCTGTAAAACTTCATAATGTTCACCATCGAAGGATTCTTCAAATGCTCAGGAAATCCGATGATATCGCGCCCAAGTGGATGGGTAGGAAAAAGACCTGACATCATCGCATTGTTTAACCGCATATCATCCATATCCTGATACATATTGAACTCTTCGTAAACAGTTTCCAATTCAGTGTGAAAGAGCCGAAGTACCGGATTGCGAAAGCGCTCGCATTCCATTTCGACCCATTTATTCAATTCATTTACCGGGATTTCATTTATAAAGGCTGTTACACCATAGTTAGTAAAAGCATTGGTATTTTTGGCTCCAATAGATGATGACATTTTATCATACTCATTCGGAATTGCAAATTTAGAGGCCGCCTGCGACACCCGGTCAATTTCCTTGTAGATTTCCTTTTTCTTTGTCAGTTCAGCCTCCGATTTGTATTTCTCGAAAAGATCTGAAATACTGTCCAATAACACTTTTTCACTGGCCCAATCTGTTGTACCAAAATGATCCGTTCCCTTAAACATCATGTGTTCAAGGTAATGAGCCAGTCCAGTCGTTTCAGTGGGATCATTGATCGATCCGGCTCTCACGCCAATAAGTCCCATCGCTCTGGGTTCATCCTTATTGACTGAAAGATAAACTTTTAGTCCGTTCTTTAAAGTATAAATCCTCGTTTTCAGCGGATCATTAGTTACCTGTTCGTACGAATAACCTTTTTTATCAGTCTTGAACTCTTTCGTGTAATTCACTTTTTTGCACGAAAACATTACGCCCAAAATAAGTATGACAGGAAGAAATTTGATTACTGTTCTCATGGGATAATAAATTGGGTTTGAATTATCGATTATAATAGAGGATAAATTTAATGATTTGTTTTGATCCATATTCACTTATGAAAAATATTTTGAATAAATAAATATCATAATTGTTATCCATCATCAGATGTCTGTTATTCAAACAAAAACGTCTCTTATAATGACAAATCAAATTTTGCAGATTTTGGGGTATCTGCCTTGCGGGCCTATACGATAAATCGATTAAGCCAATTAAAGTTTAGTATAACTTCCACAATCTCCCCTGAAAATTTATCAGTCGCAAGGAAACTGAACCGAGACTTGAAAAGGTGAGGGAGACTTTTTTCAATGTATAGTTCTGAATAAATTTGATTCAATGATTATTTTTATAACTTGGTCCGATTGTAAATTAACACCCGGCATAAAATGAGCTATTTAAGTCAATTATCAGGTTGGTTAACCCTATTAATTGTGGCAGGTTGTACCGTCGGCAAAACCATCTGTCCATGCGAAGCACCTGAGGTTATTCGACTGGGAGAGAAAGAGATTAAAATAAGTGCTCAGATTTCCATGACAGATACGACTGCCTTAAGCGGCATGAGCGTAAAGATATGGCTGTCCACATTGGATCATACCGCATTACCAACGAATTTCCAGGCCGATTATTATTACCTGCGCTCCTCCAATCTTGCCAGGGCAGCTTTTGAGGGAAAATTTACAAAGACAAACACTGATATAGCCAAAGGCATTATGGAGCTTGAAGCGAATAATGTACCCCGTTGGGCTCAAGGTGAATTGGTGGATATCGCTGTGCATCTTGTTGATAGTCGCGGAAAAATTCATTTTCTGAAGAAAGATACCCTCTCTATTCAACCAATAAATCGCTATTAACGGATTTCCCGTTATGTTTTGAGATTTATTGACCAAAAAATAAAAAAATCTCCTACTTTTGTGCCACTATTAAAATGACCATTGTCATTTAATACATTTGATCAAGGAGAGATGTCCGAGTGGTCGAAGGAGCACGCCTGGAAAGTGTGTGTACGCCAAAAGTGTACCGTGGGTTCGAATCCCACTCTCTCCGCTGAATAAAAGCCGTTTAACTTTCGTTAAACGGCTTTTATGTTTATACAAAAACCCTCATTACCTACCATATATAAATCAATTCACACATTCAAAATCAATCCCCCAATATTTTCAGCAAGCTTAAAAAATCGGACAAATCAGATACATTGTATTTTGCAAATGATGGAGATGATCCAACCCTAATGGTATATGACAAATCAGGCATGGCCTTGAACAGGTCTTCATCTGTTTTATCATCACCGGCAGCAAGAAGAAAATCAAAATCCTGATCTTTCATTAAAGCTTTGGCAGCTTGTCCTTTATCATATTTACCACTTTTAATTTCCAACACTTTATTGCCTTCAAGAATCTCCAGATCCGTCTTATAATGGATCACTTCTGCAAGGTCGTCACGTAATTCGTGAAGGCGCAATTGCGCAAAATCCGAATCCGCGTTTCTAAAATGCCACGCCAGACTACCCATCTTTTCTTCAATGAATGTGCCGTTACACCGGTTCACATATTCTTCAAGAATGGGCATTACAACTTCCTTCCAATCGCCGGGAGTGTCGATTGTCGTCGCCCATTCTTCATCGCCATTTTTAATAAAATAGCCATGTTCGGCAACCAATGTTATATTGACACCTTCGAATTGTTTTTCAAGAAAGTCCTTGTTTCTGCCACTAATAATTACAATTTGATTCTGTGGATTACCCGCCAGTTTTTTAATGATATTCAGCGTGTTATTTCCAATAGTAGCCAATTCCGGAAATTTGGCAAAAAAAACAAGGGTTCCATCGTAATCAAGAAAAAGAATCCGGTGATTTGCCTTCTTGTAATCGGAAACGATTTTGGATGAAATCGTTTTATTAATAAACCGCACACTCATTTGTTTTTGCTGTTCCTTGATATCAAATGTTTGTTCAAAGAAATCAAAGGCCCAGGCAAATACATTATAATCTGATATTCGTTTTTGCATACGGCCGAGGCGTATAAGCTTCTCTTCTTCTTTCATTTCCAGCGCATTCAGAATAGCCTCAGCTATTTCAATATTATCATTTGGATTTATGATTAATGCTTCGCTCAATTCGGAAGCAGCACCTGCCATTTCGCTGAGAATCAATACGCCTTTATTTTCAGTCTGACAAGCCACATATTCTTTGGCAACTAGGTTCATTCCATCGCGCAAAGGAGTTATTAAACCAACATCGCTTAGACCGTAAAGTGCAACCAGTTCTTTAAATTTCAATGATTTATATTGGTAAATGATAGGACGCCAGGATAATGTGCTATATTTCCCGTTAATTCGTCCTACGGTATATTCTATCTCTTTCTTCATGTCCATGTATTTTTCAATACTGTCACGCGAAGGGATAACTACCATATTGAAAACTACTTTAGAATGCCATTTTGGAAACATTTCGAGGAATGTTTCATATCCTTTGAGTCGTAACGCCAAGCCTTTAGAGTAATCTAGCCGGTCGACCGAAAAAATTAGCTTTTGATCTTGCAGGTGGATTTTAACCTTTTGTTTTTCAGCTAATACACCTTTCTCCAGACAGGCAGCATGAAATTTGGCATAGTCGATACCAATAGGAAAAGCATCAACTTTAATCAGTTTATCACGGGTGTAAATGATGTTCTGAGGACATTCAAAACCGGTTGTCCGCTTAACTGATTTTATAAAATGTTGCGCGTAATCGTTCGTATGAAAACCAATTAAGTCAGCTCCAAGCATCCCGTTAATAATAGCTTCCCGCCAAGGACGCGGAATTAGCCGGAATATTTCAAAGGAGGGAAATGGAATATGCAAAAAGAAGCCAATCGTTGCACCAGGAATTTTTTCCCGGATCATTTCGGGGAGCAATAGCAAGTGATAATCATGCACCCAAATGAAATCGCCTGGTTTAATGATTTTTACAAGCTCTTCGCAAAACTTCATATTGGCCTCTTCATAGGCTTTAAAATACTGATCATCATAAACACTATAAGAAGGGAAATAGTGAAATAAAGGCCAAATAAGGTCGTTACAAAAGCCGCCGTAATACAAATCGTTTAATTTTGACGGGATCGTGACCGGAACTAAATCAAAATTCTCATTTTCGAAATCGTCAGATGAGAAATTTTCAGGTAAATTATCTGCAATACCTGTCCATACGATCT
>JANYLE010000074.1 GCA_025363795.1 Mariniphaga sp.
TGCAATTTTAATTTCTTCGATGTAAGATGCCAAAAGGGCCAAAGCTGTTAAGGCTGCTGAACCAATAGCAAATCCTTTTCCAGTTGCAGCGGTGGTGTTCCCAAGTGAATCAAGTGCATCAGTACGTCTGCGTACTTCTTCTTCCAGGCCACTCATTTCGGCATTTCCACCTGCATTGTCTGCAATCGGACCATAAGCATCAGTCGCCAAAGTGATTCCTAACGTTGATAACATACCCACGGCTGCAATAGCAATACCGTAAAGACCAAAGCTTATATTGGAGAAATTGAATCCGGATGCAAACATGAAAGCCAGAATAATGGAAGTGCCGACGATCATCACAGGAATTGCGGTAGATATCATACCTGTTCCTATACCTGAGATAATTACAGTAGCCGGACCCGTTTTCGTAGATTCTGCGATCATTCTTGTTGGCTTAAACCCTGCAGAGGTATAGTACTCTGTAATTTTACCAATTCCAATACCACCAGCCAAACCGGCCATCATAGCTCCCCAAATGCCTAAATAATTTGGGATCGCTAAATATTTCAGAATTAAAAATGAAAAGATGGCAATAAAAATTGAACTCACATTTACGCCACGCCCCAGGGCAGCCAACAATTCCTTTTGATTAGCTCCTTCTTTGGCTTTCACAAGGAAAATACCCAAAATGGAAAGGATAATACCAACAGCTGCAATAACCATAGGTGCAATAACTGCGTTGAATTGGATCTTGTAAGCGTCTGCAGGATTAACATTGATCCCGATTGCTGTTAGATTTGAAGCTACAAAAGCTGTTGCTCCAAGAGCTGCCGTTGAAAGAATTGCACCGCAATATGATTCATATAAGTCGGCACCCATGCCGGCTACGTCACCAACATTGTCTCCGACGTTATCTGCGATAGTAGCCGGATTACGTGGGTCATCTTCTGGAATTCCTGCTTCAACTTTACCGACAAGGTCAGCACCTACATCTGCTGCTTTGGTGAAGATTCCACCGCCCACGCGGGCAAATAAAGCCTGTGTTGAAGCGCCCATTCCGAAGGTAAGGGTAGTGGTTGTAATGATGATCAATTTCATGCTTGGATCAGCAAGAATGGTTGCATTGGTTGTCGAATCCAACGATCCGATAATAAATTGTAATGCGTAAAACCAAAGAGAAATGTCTAATAATCCCAACCCAACTACAACAAGTCCCATTACAGCACCTGAACGAAATGCAATCCTCAGACCATCGTTTAATGAACGTTGTGCAGCGTTGGCGGTGCGGGCCGAAGCGTAAGTCGCTGTTCTCATTCCGAAGAAACCGGCTAACCCCGAAAAGAAACCTCCGGACAGAAATGCAAACGGTACCCATGGATTTTGAATTTTTAAAACATAAGCCATAATGGCAAACAAAGCTGTCAGAATCAGGAAAACAATCAGAACCACTTTGTATTGTTGTTTAAGATAGGCCATTGCCCCATCGCGGACATGTTTGGCAATTTTCTTCATGGTATCAGTACCTTCACTTTCCTTCATCATTTGCTTGAAGAAAAACCAGGCAAAGAAAAGAGCAGTAGCAGAGGAGGCTGGAATCAGCCAAAAAATAGGTTCAATCATGATAGCTGTTAATTTTTGGTTTGTTTATATTACTGTTTGGTACAAAAATATTATTACGAAAATCAAATTCTTCCCAACTTAAAGGCAAAAATATAAAATCCGGATTACCCCATATTGTTGGGTCAGGTGTTGTATAACAGGTTTTAAAGGATGAATGGTTTAATCGCTTATTAATTAAATTCATGAACAGATTTGATGTTTGACTTTTTGATTTTATGATGAAGATGATTTAACTTTAACTTAATATTGGAGTGGATTTCGTCAGGGATAACTCCTTAATTGCAGGTGATGCACCAAATTTTTTGAGTATTTCAAAATACCTGAAAAGTCTGATCAAGGTGCTTTAAAAAATGTTGAACAATTCAAAAACGAATTGTTGCTATATGGAATGACAGTATTCCGGTATACCTTATTATTTCGGATATCAATTTTTATTTCTGCAGATTTAGGTCATCTTTGTATTGAGTAAGTCCTGAATAGCGATTTGATGATATTCGTTTGGATAAAATTGAAAGTGTAATTTGTTAGGAAAGAATCTGCAGTTGGTTAATGACAACTGAGTTTTCTTAAATTAATATAAATGATTGAAAAACAGCTCCTATTTGTTTGTCTTGGTAATATCTGCCGTTCGCCTGGTGCCGAAGCTGTCATGAGAGGTAAGGTGGAGAAGAGTGGACTATCCCGACAAATCATTTGTGATTCAGCTGGAATTATAGGGTTCCATTCAGGATCTCCGGCAGATGCGAGAATGCAAAGACATGCCGGCAAACGTGGTTATAAGTTGACAAGCATTTCCCGACAAGTAAAGCCGGCCACCGATTTTGATCGATTCGATATGATTATCGGGATGGACGATCAGAATATTGTAGATTTAAATGCCCTTGCACGCACAGACGCCGATCGAAAAAAAATATTCCGGATGACCGATTTCTGTACCCAAATTAAGTACAATCATGTACCTGATCCCTATTATGGAGAAGGAGATGGATTTGAATTGGTGCTTGATTTGTTGGAGGATGCATGCAGCGGACTAATTAAATATCTTGAGAAACCTTGATGTGAGGGATTGAGCAAAGTTTTGGCTTAAAAAGCAAAATTGGATAATTCAAAATTGATAAAAACAGAATCAATGAAAATAAGATCGGTACTAATTTTAATTTGTATGGTGGCAGGGTTTGCTGGTTGCAGTGTTGAACGTCAGCTAAACAAAGACTTTAAAGGGAAATCAACTGAAGAGTTGATGCTCCAAATGGGAAGACCAACCCGTGTTGAAACGTTAACAGGCGGGCGAACTATCAGCATTTATGAAAAGAGCAAGTTTTTAAAGTCTGCTCCGATCAATACAGGCGCATTTCAGTACGATAAGTTTGAAAGTCCGAAAGCCATTAAGACAGAAGTGTATAGGTTTTATATTAACGCTAAAGGTGTGATTGAGAATGTGAAATGTGAAGTGACTTATGCAAAGTAATTGCCGATTTTTTTAAAATGATAAATGTAGCTCTCCGGATTTGGATTTTTTTATATATTTGCATCCGCTAAATCATTCTGCCCAGATGGTGAAATTGGTAGACACGCCAGCTTGAGGGGCTGGTTCCGGTTACGGTGTGCAAGTTCGAGTCTTGTTCTGGGCACCACAAAACCCACTGATATTCAGTGGGTTTTGTTTTTGGGTAAAATTGAGTGACAGGATACTGTACTTCAACAAAAGTTCGAAAAGTATCACATAAACTGTAGAAAACTAATTTAGGGTGTCCCTTTACCGAATGCCTCCAATTTTTAATTATTCACCATTTTCAAAGCAGCAGCTCCATAGCGGTCACCCGTATTTGGATAGCTGGCGATGATACTTTCTATTTCACGAATATCACCCTCATTCAGAATAACATCAACAGCATTTGCATTCTGCTCCAGGTATTTTCTTTTCTTCGTTCCCGGAATCGGAATAATGTTTGTCCCTTTCGCTAAAACCCAGGCAAGGGCCAATTGAGCAGTTGTAATATTTTTACCATCTGCACACGCTTTAAGCGCTTTCGTTAAGTGTAGATTGTTGACGAGATGTTCTCCCTGGAATCGTGGCAAACTCCGCCTTGAGTCAGTTTCGGCCACTTTATCAAAATTCTCAAAGTTATCTGTAAACATTCCACGGCCTAAAGGAGAAAACGGAACCAAGCTAATGCCCAACTCATTTACAACAGGTAATATCTCTTTTTCGATATCCCTTGAAAGTAACGAGTATTCGCTTTGTAATGCTGCAATCGGATGAACCGCATTGGCTTTTCTTAATGATTTCGCCGAGGCTTCAGAAAGACCAAGGTACCTGACTTTACCTTCCTTCACCAGTTCGGCCATGGCGCCTACGGTTTCCTCGATCGGCACATTGGGGTCAACACGATGCGCATAATACAAATCGATGCAATCAATATTCAGCCGTTTCAAACTGAACTCAACCGCTTGTCTCATCCACTCAGGTGATCCATCGAAGCGCGTATTAAAATTACCTCCTGCTTCGTCGTATCGAAACCCAAACTTTGTCGCAATAAATATTTTATCCCTGTTTTCTTTGAGCACCCTGGAGATTAACTTTTCGTTTTCTCCCTTTCCATAAAAATCTGCAGTATCCCAGAAATTGATCCCTAAATCCAGCGCTCTGTATAATGTGGCAATGCTTTCAACATCATCTTTCTCTCCATAGCCATGTGACATTCCCATGCAGCCTAAACCAATGGCTGAAATCTTCTCATTTGTATTTCCTAAAGTTCTGTATTTCATAACTCATTTACCATTATACCTGTTTTGAATTTCAATTCACCTTAAGTCTATATAAATCATCCCTTTGTAACTTAGGCAAGATCATCCGGACCCTTCGGATTCTTAATCTTCAAGAAATCCGAATTTCCCATGGTTAAAATCTTCAAATGCCTCGACAAGTTCTTTCCTTGTGTTCATTACGAAAGGTCCCTGTGCTGAAATGGGTTCATGAATCGGTTTGCCGCTTAGTACCAATACAACCGCGTTTTCTGAAGCCTCGACCGTGAAATCTTCCCCTTCATTTTCAAATAATACAAAGTGATCCGTTGGGACAATTTCCGATTCATTTATTTTTACAGCACCTTCAATGACCAGTAAAGCTGTAGTATAATTGTCAGGAAAGGAGAACTCAGCCTTTCCGCCTTTGTTCAGTTTTGCATTCAACAGGTGAACCGGGGTAAAGGTGGATGCGGCTCCCTTAACGTCTTTGTAGTTGCCCGCAATTACTTCAATGACACCACTATTCTCGGGCAGAAGGTATTTATTGATCGCTGAATTGACAATGCCCTGGTATTTGGGTGGGGACATTTTAGAGACGGCGGGAAGATTAACCCAAAGTTGCACCATCTGAAAGATCCCGCCGGCCTGACTGAAACTTTTCTCATGATATTCTTTATGAAGGATACCTGAAGCTGCTGTCATCCACTGCACATCACCTTCACCGATTACACCACTGTTGCCAGTACTGTCGTGATGAGCAACCTTGCCATGATAAGCAATTGTTACTGTTTCAAATCCCCTGTGTGGATGGACACCCACACCTCTTGGTGTTTCGGATGGCGGGAAATAAAATTTTGAATTGTAATCCATCAAAATAAACGGATTCATGCGTTGCATATCAAGATGATAAGCGCCTGGAATGAAATTGTGAACCCTGAAACCATCTCCAACATAATGCGCTTCCGGCGGGGAAACAATCAACTCTATTTTCTTTGTCTTCATATCTTTAATTTTTCAATTAACGGACATAAAATCACTTCGGCGATTTTATAAATTCGTATTGTGTAAACAAACAGATTTAAAGCTGTGAAGTTCATTTTTTGTTATCCGAAGACAGAAGGCTGAACTTCTCGTGATTCCAGTTGTTACTCCAATTCGACTATACGCATTCCTTTATTGCAAGCGCAACGCATAAGGATATGACGGGTCTTTTGAAGCATTCATCAAATAAACCTGTTGCCGATCACTTTCGGGTTTTAGTGTTTATGTTTGCGCAACTGTCAGATCGCGGAATGGTCAATAAATGGTAACCGATCAGAAAAATAATTTAATGATGACAACAGTACCCAAAATGAAAGTGGAAGTGTGGAGCGATATCATGTGCCCTTTCTGCTATATCGGTAAACGAAATTATGAAGCTGCCCTTGAACAGTTTGCGGACCGGAACAACGTGGAAATCGAATGGCACAGCTTTCAGCTTGACCCGACGATTCCGGCACATACCGAAAAGAAAGCAAGCGTTTACCAGTACCTGGCTGACCGGAAAGGGATCAGCTACGAGCAATCGGTGAAAATGCATGAGCGGATCATCCAGACTGCGAAAGCCGCAGGCTTAACCTATCACCTTGATAAGGCTATTGTTGCCAATTCGTACGATGCGCATAAGATGATACAGCTGGCTAAAACGAAAGGGCTCGGAGATGCGGCAGAGGAGCGTCTTTTCCTCGCTTACTTTACCGAAGGTGCCGATATGGGCGATCCGGAACAATTACTGAGATTAGGCAAGGATATTGGTCTGACGGAAGCTGACATTCTTGAGTCCCTCGCAAGTGATGAATATGCCTACCTCGTCAAACAGGACTCGTTTGAGGACCACGCCGCTATTCGGCTCGATCCACATCCTCTGCATCACGTTGCCCTTGGGGTCCGATACGGTCACCACTTGCGTTGGCCAGTTGGCCACGGCGCCACCATCGGCAATCTCCCTCGTCAGTTTCGGCCGAATCCTGGCCCCATCAGGGACCATCTTCGCCATCGCGTG
>JANYLE010000089.1 GCA_025363795.1 Mariniphaga sp.
CCGTTGAGCAAACCTGTCGCTCCAAATAAAAAAGCCCCTGTGCAGAAACTTGCAATTTCAGCGCCAGCCCGATACTGTTCTTGTATCCAGGGAATATAAATATGATTTTTAGAGATTGTCTCCTTTAAGTTCGAAGCAGTAAATGAAGGTATCAGCACGATGTCAGCAACAAAGTCGGAGGTGATGGATTTAACAGGATACCCATGGAATGAATTACAATCCTTTTTAATTTGTTCAGGTGTTTGTATGATATTGATTCCAAGGGGTAAATCGCGATGATTCTCGGCATAGATCCTGTTGACAGTATCAAAAACATCAAGGATTGCCGCAACGCTTAATAGCTTATAATCAAGTGGTATTATTAATCCTAAATTTTTCATTTCCAAATTCTTTAGTGAAAAAACCCGTTTGTCTTAAATGCCCCTTAATTTGACGCTTTTGTCATCTTATTTATAACCGTTCTGAATTAAATTTGTTTAATTCAAAAATGTATAAAACAAAAACTATGGAAACACAAATTATAACAGAACCAGTAACAAAAAAACGAGGAACAGCTATCCGGAAAATTACTCCGTTCCTGTGGTTTGATAGCGAAGCAGAGGAGGCTGTGAATTTTTACACCTCTATTTTTAATAACTCAAAGATTGAAATTGTAACCCATTACGGAGCCGAGGGGGCAAAGGCCTCCGGAAGACAACAAGGGACAGTAATGGCGGTGTCATTTCAGATCGAAGGGCAGGAATTTACCGCAATAAACGGCGGTCCTGTTTTTAAAATTACGCCCACCATATCCTTTTTCGTAAATTGTGATACACCTGAAGAAATAGACAGGTTGTGGGCTAAGCTGTCCGATGGAGGAGAAATCTTCATGGATCTCAATAAATATCCGTTCAGTGAAAAATATGGATGGGTAAAGGATAAATATGGGGTATCGTGGCAACTAATACTTCCGGGCAGGGAACAAAAAATTGCGCCTTGCCTGATGTTTACAGGTGAACAACATAAAAAAGCCGAAGAAGCCATCCATTTTTATACCTCCGTATTCAATAATTCAGACATTATCCAGTTGGAGCGGTATAAAGCTGGCGAAGGTCCCGAAGGGGCTGTGGTACATTCCAAATTCACACTCAACGGACAGGAATTCGTTGCAATGGACAGCCATACGCCACTACCTTATAATTTCAACCCGGCTATATCGCTGGTTGTGAATTGCGAAACACAGGAGGAACTTGATTATTACTGGGATAAATTAGCTGAGGGAGGTTATGAACCGGCACAACAATGCGGATGGCTCCAGGATAGGTATGGATTATCGTGGCAGATAGTGCCTGAAACGCTGGGTGAATTGTTGAGCGATCCTGATCCGGCGAAGTCCGGAAGGGTTATGCAGGCCATGCTTCAAATGAAAAAAATCGATATCAATACCTTACAACAGGCTTACAATCTTAAGTGAGGCGGTAAACGAAAGTTTACGCTGGTGAGGTGTTGAAAACAGTGGTAATGGAAATCAATAAAAAACAGACCATGGAAACTATTAATCTGGAAAAGGATATTAATGTCCTGTGCGTCACTGCAAAATCGTTTCCTGATGGGATCATGGATGCATTTGATCAACTGCATTCAATTGTGCCCGTCGCAGAAAAGGGACGTCTATTTGGTATATCACGCCCCAATGAACGTGGTAGTATCGTATATAAAGCAGCAATGGAAGAAATGCATGATGGCGAAGCAGAACTATTGGGATGTGAACCTTTTGTTATAAGAAAAGGGACGTATTTGTTTGTTGACCGGACTGATTTCATGAATGACCTGCCGGGCATCGGCAATGCTTTCCAAATGTTAATTTCTCAACCAAATATCGACCCAAACGGTTATTGTCTGGAATGGTATCTGAACGATAAGGATGTACGCTGCATGGTGAGACTTGACG
Organism: Mariniphaga sp.; assembly: GCA_025363795.1. GTDB lineage: Bacteria > Bacteroidota > Bacteroidia > Bacteroidales > Prolixibacteraceae > JAAFHB01. The sequence goes on from JANYLE010000089.1 coordinate 1,931, forward strand.
ATAACAGAAACTAAAGAGAGCATTTTTATGGTAGAGGTTTTCAAAACAAATGTTGAGCAACCGGAACAATCTCAGATGCTCATTCATCGAATCAGGAGTCACATTCCTGATGGTAAAATCAATTTTGATTTGGAAGATTGCGATAAAATTTTGAGAGTTGAAGCTGAAAGCATTTCCATTCAAATCATTATTAAATTACTGGAGCAACATGGCTTCTGTGCCGAGGTTCTGGTCTGAAATGAAATCACCTGAGATTTCACTTCAAAATTTAATTAAGTATTAAATCAACCAATGAAGGATTTTAAGATATGAGAAAATTAGTTTTATTTATGCATACCTCCTTGGATGGCTTTACCACAGACTCCGAAGGAAAAATGGATTGGATTAAAGTAGATGAAGAAATGTTCGAATATGCCGGACAACGAACCAGGGAAGCAGATACGGCAATATATGGCCGGGGGACTTATCAAATAATGGAAAGTTACTGGCCAACTGCAGCTGACAAACCAAATGCAACCAAACATGACCTGGAGCATTCAGCATGGTATAATCACGTTCAGAAAATTGTCGTGTCAACGACGATGAAAGATACTGATATTAAGAATGCTAAAGTTATCAGCAAAAACATTGCAGCTGAAATCCGTAAATTAAAAGAAGCACCAGGAAAAGAGATCATCCTGTTTGGGAGCCCGACACTTGCCCATACATTAACCGAAGAGAATTTAATCGATGACTACTGGGTGTTCGTAAATCCAATCTTGTTGGGAAAAGGCCTTCCCTTATTTAACAACCTCAATCACACCATAAACCTGAAACTCCTGTCAAATAATACTTTTGCGTCAGGAGTTGTTTGTCTTCATTATGAAGTAGTTTATTAGTAATCTTTAATTTTAAAAATCATGACAACAAAAGTACAAGCGATTCCAAAGGGGTACCATACTTTAACCCCTTATCTCAACATTAAAAATGCAGCGAAAGCGATTGAATTTTATAAAAAAGCTTTTGGTGCAAAGGTTATTGGGGAAATTTATATGCCGGATGGGGCGACCATTGCCCATGCCGAGATCGAAATCGGTGATTCTAAAATAATGCTCGCCGAAGAAAATGAACAATGGGGAAATTTAAGCCCGCAAACAATCGGCGGTACTTCTGTTAGCCTTTGTCTGTATGTTGACGACGTAGATGCTGTATTTATAAGGGCACTTCAGGAAGGGGCAAAACCAACGGGAGAAATGGAAGTAAAAGATCAGTTTTATGGCGACCGTACAGGAAGCATTACCGATCCTTTTGGGCACAAATGGTCAATTAATACACACAAGGAGGATGTTCCGTTCGACGAATTGCAAAAACGGATGAATGCAATGATGTCTGTACACAGCTAATTTAATTAAAGCAATTTAAAGTGCAATAACATTCAGGGCAGGTCAAAAGAATATGGTCCTAAATGTTGTTTAAATAAAAAAAGAGGCCATCTCAAATTTTACTTTGAGACGGCCTCTTAATTTTTAACTGATACGATTATTTAAATCTAATAATTGTGTTAGTTGTTGTGATCTCTTCCCCTGCCATTATTTCCTTTGTCGTTGTTACGACCTTTATTCCTGTTATCGTTGCCATTGCCGTGACCACGTCCCATTTGTTGATTTCTTTCATAACCACGTCTGTCGTAACTGGCATCACCATGTCTGTCATTACCTTCAATTCTATTGTAACGGCCTCTGTTAACCTGGTTTCTTTCGCGATCATTTCTGTCACGGTAGTATTCTCTTCCTGGACGTTCACCTATTGTTCTTTGAATAGATCTGTTCCTTCCATTTGCATACCTCGTCCGATACTCCCGATGATTATAGTAAGGGGTGTCACCGCGATAATTTCCCATTCCTACTTTGTACCCATTGTATAAATCGTAATTCCGGTATCTTTGGGGAAGGTAGCTACGATGCACCCACGAATTGCCTTCGTAATAGATAAACATTGAATTGTCAACATCATAATAGGACTCAACATCCGGCAGGTAATAATAACGCGAATCTTCGTAACCTACTGGCGCCCATTGTGGTCGTACACCAACATTAAAATGTACTGAAACTTGGGAATGTGCTGCACCAGCGAAAAACAGTGCAATTCCAAAAACAACTAATTTTAAAGCTTTCATATTTTTAAAATTTATTTTTACTCTAATTAATAAGCATACAAAAATGAGTCCAATTTAGCTTGCGAATGTTATACAATTACTAAAAAAAGTTACATCATTCACATATATGAACTTATTTGCATTAAGAATCAGGTAGATTTTATTCAATATTGAGAGCGTTAAAGATGCCATCTTGTTGAATCAGATTGGAGAAAAACCACCAGTAGAAACAGAATCAACCACTTCATTAAATGCAGGTTGACCACATCCTAAAATCTCCATGGCAAATCCCCGAATCAGCGAATTCAGCAATATGGAGAATACAAGTAACAGGTCTGCTTTGGTTCTGAAAGCCCTCCTCTCCTTTTAAGATTTATTAACTAAATATGTAAATTGGGTAATTACTGTGGCCCGATAATTGTACGTACAAGTGTAGGTTTATTTAGGTTAGTTAGGTTAGTTAGGTTTAGTAAAAGAATGGCGCCGCCCGGTTCCATCCTTTTCAATTAAAGAAAAGTTCGTAAGTCAATCAATTGGGGAACAAAATTGATGCAGGCGTGTAACAAAAGAAAATCGTTATTCGTAAAAAGTCCAAATAAAAATAGCTATTCAGACTCCGGTCGTAAAAAGAACATTCAATTTGTAAAATAGTGGCAACGCTATTCAAAGAACTGCAACAAGGATTAAGTAATTTCCAATTATTACAACTCAAAATTGAGATATGGAATCATCTACTTCTACTGGCAAAAGAAAAATTCATTCATTATTCCTGACAGGCTTTTTGCTTATTTTTCTTTCATCCTGTTATTCTGTCCGCATAGTTAGCCGTGATGGAGTTCCTGAGCCAAACCCGCTAAATACTTCAGGCAATTTCTATAAAGGGAAAAAGGTGAATGTTATCGATAAAACAATCACACTAAAACTCCTGCAGGGCGAATTTTATTTAGTTGAAAACTGTGCCTCCGGAGGATTTTACTCAATCGAATACCGGCCAACCCTGGGAGGTGTATTATTGAGTGCAATTACCTTAGGTAAGAAGCGGCAGGTGAAAGTGAAATATGTATGTCTAAAACAATCTGAATAACATGGCAACAACTATCAAACATGAAATCGGAAGTTGGAATACATTCCATAACAATGGACCATTTCCAACAAAAGTATTGTACGAAACTTCGTTGGAATCCAAAGGAAATATGCCTTCTGTAAATGATCGCTATAACGACGCAGCAAAAGAAATTCAAAGCTTAATTAAAGCCGCCCTGGATAGTCAGGAAGGTTTCAGGGCCTATGGTTCAGCATGGTCAATGTCGGCTATTGCCCATCAGAAAGACAATATGCATTACAATGCAGCCATGAATTTAAAAAGAGCCGTTACTGCTGACGAACTGGCTGAAAACACCTCTTTTTTACAGGAAAATCTATTCTTCTTCCAATGTGGCAATGTAATAAAGGAGATCAGTAACTTCCTGTTTGACCAGGGAAAATCGCTAAAAGTAACCGGTGCTAGTAATGGGCAAACCATTGCTGGCTGTATTTCAACGGGTGTACATGGTTCAGCATGGGATAAAGGTGCGGTACAGGATTGTGTGGTTGGAATCAATTTAATCAACGGTGATACGCCGGATGATATCGTTTACCTGGAAAGGCATACCCAACCAGCGCTCAATGACACATTTGCAAACCGCATCAACGCAAGGGTAATCAGGAATGATGGTTTATTCAATGCGGCGTTGGTAGGTTTAGGCTCCTTCGGATTTATTCATGGTGTTGTGATCGAAGCCGAAGACCGTTTTCTACTCAACCGTTATGTGAAGAAAATAGACAAAGATTTAGCTTTGCAACTTGCCCAAACAATGGATTTCGAAAATTCTGATTTTCAAATCCCTGGCGAAACAGATATTAATGGGAAACCTAATCGCCCGTTTCATTATAAAGTATTCATTAATCCTTACGTCGACGACCCGGAGTATGTGGTCGAAATAATGTATAAAAAGCCTTACCAAAGCGGTTATCCCGATCCGGTTCCTAAAATTAAAACAGCCGTTTACCGCGACCTAATTCTTTTATTCACACACATTGCTGAAAATTTCAAAAGCAGCATCCCATCGCTTATTAAAGTATTACAAGCATCAATTTTACCCCCTATTGACCTCGACGTAACGGGAACCATCAGCGAAATATTCTGGGATGCCGGCTATCAGGGTCCTGCTTATGCCTGTTCTGTAGGAATCGATAACAGCGATTCGCCCAAAGCATTGGAACTATTGGTTAACCTGGCCAGGGAAGAAGGACCCATACCGGGTATCTATGCAATGCGGTTTGTAAAACAATCGGGCGCAACCCTTGCATTCACTAAATTCCCTGTAACGTGTATGCTCGAGATCGACGGATTGATCTGGGACCCGAAGGACAATAACATTAGTTTGCCCGCATTTTGCACCCGTACGATTGAAGTATTGCAAGCCAACAACATTGCCTTTACACTTCACTGGGGTAAGAATGCCGACTGGTCATTTCCCGGTTTAATTCAATATATGTACGGAAACAATGCACAAGAGTGGATCGCCTACAGAAGTGCATTATTGAGAAAGGAAACAGCAGAACTCTTTAGTAATGATTTCCTGCAGGATACTGCATTAGCTGAATACCTGACGGATGTACCTGATACATTGGCCCAATCGATTGATTTGTAAGGAATATTCCTGCGTATATTCCTTTGTGGGATTCAATGGCCCTCGCATTCGTATTTGATGGAGTAACCGGTTAGTTACCGATCAATTTAAATTATTGTGGGAAAAACTCCCTAAAGAAGAATAGATGCGATTTATTTTTCAGAAAAGCCTTATTTTTATTCAGTTAATCTTACTAGATTCGTTGTATTCTATTTTAAACTTATTTAAAAATCATCAAAAACAAATTGAAAAAATAAGGTTGATAAGGTTATTAGGGTGTGGACTTCATCTGGCTACTTAGTTTAGAGAATGGGAATAAGGGTTTATGAATTAGTTGTTTTGTGTTTGTATATTCGTAGTTATTCATAAAATGCATTTCCCCTACAACAACATTAGCTGATCCTTTTGTTTGAATAACCCCTGATGACTCAATAGTCAGGCATGATGAGGCAATAGACAGGGACAATTACTGAATAACCAGGCACGATGAGGCAATAGATAGGTACGATGAATGAATAACCAGGCACGATGAGGCAATAGACAGGGACAATTACTGAATAACCAGGCACGATGAGGCAATAGACAGGGACAATTACTGAATAACCAGGCATGATGAGGCAATAGATAGCTATGATGAATGAATAACCAGGCACGATGAGGCAATAGATAGGTACGATGAATGAATAACCAGGCATGATGAGACAATAGATAGGCACGATGAATGAATAACCAGGCATGATGAGGGAATAAATAGGCACGAATCATCATCAAAAAAATCCGGCAAACCGGTAAAGTGTTCAGTGCAATTTTTGCTGTCAAGTTTCGAACAATCCTTTGAATATTCGGTTAGAAACTTAGCCAGAGAAGTTAAATCCATCGGATATTGGAAAAGTGTCCGGAAAGGAGTGGACAGACAATACGGCCCTCTCCCACTCATTTAAAGATTATTCAGGTAACTGTAAGAAAAGTTTTGGAGATTGTACAGACCTCACTGTTATTGTTCTGTTTAGCAGCAAATACTTATCCATTCGATAATAAGCATTCAAAGTTATCACCTTCCTGAAAATGGGTGGAACCACTTTTTACTAAAAATGCTTATTTTACCGGCAATAAAAGGTTGGAAGACCAAAATCAGATCTGAATCAAAAAGAGGGAGATACATCTGCCCGATTAGTTTAAAAGTCGGACAGAAAATAAATATTAAGATTACTTTAACATGAAATCACGCAATCAAATCCTATTACTAATCCTGATCTTTTTTGCCGGAATGAATTTCTCATTGTCGGGACAAAGTAAACAAACCGCAACTTATCGGAACCCGGTTATTCCTGGTGACATTCCTGATCCGACTGTGATACGTGTTGGTAATATGTACTATGCAGCCGGAACAACTTCCGATTTCGCACCCAATTACCCGTTGTACGAATCGACAGATCTGGTCAACTGGAAACAGATCGGTTCAGTTTTTAATGAGCTGCCATCGTGGGCATCCGATAGTTTCTGGGCACCAGAACTTTATTATAAAGATG
>JANYLE010000095.1 GCA_025363795.1 Mariniphaga sp.
GGGGTCTGATTATCTAAAAGTGAATTCTTTTCAAATCGCGGATTCAAAATGCTTCATCGGAAGTACCTGGAATTTTATCCCGAATAACAACAAGGGAAGTATGAGTCTGAATCAGTCGGATTGTCCTTCGTTTTCTTCGCCGATTGTTTGGAGCATCAATAAAGAGGGGATATTCGGATTGAAAATTATTAATCCCGGCGTAAAATCAAAAAATGTCACTCAAGGTTATCTGTTGAAAGTTGCCAATCAGACCGCTACTTCATTCCAGTTGATTGATGTAATCACAGTCGGAGGTCAGAACAAGGATATTACCTACCAATTCGAAAAAGTTAATTGACCTTGTTTAAATCAAGGTAAAAGTCATGCAATCCGTCAATCATAGATAGTTAGATTAATTGTCGTTTGTGGGCTGGTTGTCAATGCGATTAATATTTAAATTAAAAATCAATTTATTTTGTAATGAAAAAAGTATCATTTTATAGTTTAGCCGTTTTGTTTTTGTTCACCTCTGTTTTTACAAGTTGTAACTCGATTAAAAACGCAAATAATACGCAAAAGGGTGCCGGAATCGGAGTAGCTGCCGGAGCTCTGGTTGGGGGACTTTTAGGCAATTATGTGGGCAAAGGCGGCCATGCAGCTTTAGGTGCGGTAGTAGGTGCGGCTATTGGCGGAGGAACAGGTGCCATTATAGGTAACAAAATGGATAAGCAAGCGAGGAAAATCACAGAAGCTTTACCTGGTGCCGATGTTGAAAGAGTCGGTGAAGGAATCCGTCTGGTGCTGAAAGAAGATGCAGTGCGTTTTGATGTAAACAAAGCAACATTGACAGAACAGGCGAAAATAAATCTGAATAAATTGGTCCCGGTTTTTAAAGAGTATTCCGATACCAACATCGATATTTTTGGTTATACCGACAATTCTGGTAGGGCTGAATATAATTTGAAGTTGTCACAAAGCAGGGCAGAAACGGTAAAAACTTACCTGATTTCGAAAGGATTGGTTTCAAGCCGGCTTAAAACTACCGGTTTGGGAATTGCTGATCCAATTGCAACAAACGAAACTGCAGAAGGCAAAAGCCAAAACCGGCGTGTTGAATTTGCAATTACGGCAAATCAGAAGATGACAGAAGATGCAAAAGCAGAAGCCAAATAAACGGGAGAATGCTTGACAGAAATGAAAAAAGGCTGTGTATTTGCACAGCTTTTTTCATTTCTTGATCTCCGCAACCGCCGTTTTTTGATCTGGCATAAAGTAAACGGCTTTTGGTTTGTAAAGAAGTTTTTATCCGATCGCGCAAAGCGAAAGCGGGACTGATTCCCCCCAATTGTCCCAAAATAAAAAAGACCCCTTGATTATCAAGGAGTCTTACACATGGTTGAGGTCGATGGCGGATTCGAACCGCCGTAGACGGTTTTGCAGACCGTTGCCTAGCCACTCGGCCAACCGACCGGAAATGTGGGTGCGAAGATAACTAAAAATCTGATTTCCCCGCAAGCGTTTTGAAATTTGATCTCATCATCTCTCTAGGGTGACGCTGACGCGTTCAATCTGTCCTCCCATCGGGGGATTCAGCTTCGAGATTTTCACTTTTGCCTTTTCTATTCCATTAAAGCCACTATACAACCGGTCGAGTATCCGTCCGGCCACATTTTCCAGCAACCGGGATTTAATTTGCATCTCTTCCTTGACGGCCAGATAAATGGTTTGATAGTTTAATGCATCATTTAAATCATCACTTTTGGCCGCTTTCTCACAGTTGGTAACCAACGTGAGATAAACAATAAACCGATTCCCTACAATTTGTTCCTCGGCAAAATGGCCATGATAGGCGTAAAACTCCATTCCTTCTATTTCGATGATTCCCATATTTGAATGCTATTTTAAGGTTTCAAAATTAAAGTAATTTTAAATCTTCATTTAACGTTTGGAAATATATCTCATTTAGTTTAACTCTTACTACTTTTACAAAAAGTATTCAGAGAAACGAAAATTCAATTATTATGGCCGAAATTGATAGCAATATTGTGGATAAGGAGGATGAGCTCCCCAAAAATTTTATTCAACAACAAATCGTTGAAGATCTTGCCGAAGGTAAAAACGGAGGAAGGGTTCATACACGATTTCCTCCTGAACCAAATGGTTATCTGCATATTGGTCATGCAAAATCTATCTGCCTTAATTTTGGCACAGCTAAAAAATTCGGAGGATTAACCAATCTTCGGTTTGATGATACGAACCCGACCAAGGAGGATACCGAATATGTTGATTCGATCATGGAGGATGTTCGCTGGCTTGGTTTCGATTGGGACGACAGGCTTTTCTATGCCTCTGACTATTTCGATAAGTTATACGATTTTGCGGTCGCCCTGATCAAAAGAGGGAAAGCATATGTCGATTTCCAGAGTCAGGAGGTCATCAGCGACCAGAAAGGTGTACCAACACGGCCCGGAACCGATAGTCCTTACCGAAATACAACACCCGAAGAGAACCTTGAAATCTTCGCGAAGATGAAAGCAGGGTTTTACAACGAAGGGGATTGTGTTTTACGGGCAAAAGTTGATATGGCCTCGCCAAATATGCACATGCGCGATCCGTTGATGTACCGGATATTAAAACAACCACATCATCGCACGGGCGATAAATGGTGCATCTACCCGATGTACGACTATGCCCATGGCCAGTGCGATTATTGGGAAGGGATAACCCATTCGATCTGTACCCTTGAATTCGAAGTGCACCGTCCGTTGTACGACTGGTTCGTCGAAGAATTGAAAGACAGCGATTACCGGCCACGGCAAATTGAATTTTCACGGCTGAACATCAGTTATACGGTCATGTCCAAACGCCGGCTTTTGCAACTGGTAAAGGAAAACTACGTCAAAGGTTGGGACGACCCCCGGATGCCTACGATTTGCGGCCTTCGCAGACGCGGGTATACCCCTGAATCGATGCGCGCCTTTTCGGATATGGTAGGGATCACAAAAGTCGATGGCGTTACCGACGTGGCAGTGCTTGAATACTGTATCCGCGAGGATCTGAATAAAAGAGCACAACGCGTAATGGGAGTTCTCGATCCGCTCAAAGTCGTGATCACCAATTATCCGGAAGGACAGGTTGAAGAAATCGATGCGGTTAATAATCCCGAAGACGAAAGCATGGGCAAGCGGAAAGTGCCGTTTTCCCGTGAATTATATATCGAACGCGAGGATTTCATGGAAACACCCACCAATAAATTCTACAGGCTCTCTCCGGGTCGCGAAGTAAGATTGCGCTATTCGTATTTTATCAAATGTTCCGAAGTCATTAAGAACGAACAAGGCGAAATTACTGAGCTTCATTGCACCTACGATCCTGATACAAAAGGTGGCAATTCTCCCGACGGACGCAAAGTAAAGGCAACACTTCACTGGGTTGCTGTTGCGCAGGCGGTTAAAGCAGAAGTCCGTTTGTACGACCGTTTGTTTACCGATCCCGATCCTGCCGGCCATAAAGACAAAGATCTCCTCGAATTTCTCAATCCCGATTCACTGCAGGTGCTATCCGAGTGTTATGTCGAGCCATTTGTCAAAAATGCAAAACCACTGGATAACTTTCAGTTCGAACGGCTCGGATATTTTAATATTGATCCCGATTCGACTGCCGATAAAATGGTGTTTAACCGAACCGTTTCGTTGAAAGACGGGTATAAAAAATAATAAATCGGCGTGAGGGCTTGATGGTTCAAATCCTAAGGGCATCAAAACTTCCCCGGCAATAAATAAAAAACCCGATGTCACCTGTCTTCTCCGGTGCGTCGGGTTTTTCTATTGAATCTGGCCGTCTCTTGCTAAGTTGGCGTATCCCCGGGTTTTGGAGTTACGTTTTCGCCATCGCTGAGCAGAAACAGGTTGTAACGTGTGGCATCATTCTGAAAAACCAATTTGGCACATTGACAAACCATTGCCATCTTCGCCCAGACAAGGTTCAATGCGATGATGCGATTGTTTAATTCGATCGTACGGTCTTTGATGGCTTTCTCCTGAATAATATTCTGTGCAGTGATATCTTCGGCCATACTTACCAATGCACCAATTTCCTGCTCCTTCATTCCCTTTGCCAACAATGCTGCCTGGCATTCAGGCTTCGTTGCCTGCGCATAGGCCATACGGAGGAGGACGGGTAGCTTCAACTGGTGGTTGCGGGCAGCTTCGTATTGGCTCTGACCAAATAGTTTCAGTGCCCCTGCATCGTTTGGATAAGCGAGCCTGACGTAAAGCAGGAGCGTCTGGTAGAGGTTTGCCCCCTCGTTCACCAGCACTTTGAGCGCATCTGTTTCGACGCTTTGGCTGGCCACTGAGGCATAGTCTGGCGCTATTTGCCGGGCATTTTCATTCGCCGTACCCCATTCTTCGGCATAAGGATCGGCAAATTGGGAAAAACGTTCAACAAACGGCGGCTTGTTCTCAATAAAAGAAGCCAATTTTAAATCCGATTGCTGCAAAACTTCCTCGTCGGAATAGTGAAAATTACGTGAAATAATTTCAGGTCTTTTCATAATCGTAAAATTTAAAGTTTTTAGACTGCTAAAGAGACAACAATGAAGACTTTGTAGATGTAAAATTAACAAATTGATTTTGAATTTACCAACGGTTTAGTTTACAGAATTTCAATAAAATTCAAAATAATTTTAACCGTTTTTGTAATGTCATTACATCGATGAATTCAACGGGAGAATAGATGATCTGGTACGCTGCTTAGACAGAGGGTTACGTTAAATAGATGATTTGGTACGGTACAAAGATGCTATGTTTCGTTCTATAGATAATCTGTTACGGTATAGAGATGCCATGTTACATTCCATAGATGATCTGCCACACCGCGTAGATGCAACACTGCACCATGTAGATGAGTTGTTACACCGCGTAGATGCAGTGTTACGCCGGCGTAATATAGCATCTACAGTGAGTTACGGAACAGCTATCATTTGTGGAATATTTCCTTTTTGCTGTTTTGGATCATCGTTATATTGGGAAAAATAACCGGGAAAGCGGATAAAATTGCCGGACGGGCGAATGAAAAAGGATGATACGTCTAAATCGGTTCAGAAATGAATTTCGTGGCAGCTTGAGTGTTCATGTCATCGAAACATTCCTTGTCATTTATCATCGGATACTACATGACTTTAAAAATGACGGATTATTCATGCAATTCATTAAAACAATCATTTCCAATTACAAAACATAGCGTTGGCAAGAAACCGCTTCCGTGTAAAACAAGATAATATTGCACGTGTGATTTAGTTTTTGTATTTTTGTTTGCATCAATAGTAAATGACTTAATACATGCACGATGAATACGAAACTGACTTTAACGATTGAACAAACAGTCATCGAAAAGGCAAAGATTTACGCCAAAGGTAAGGGTCACAGTTTATCTGGTATAATCGAAAACTACCTGAAAGTAATAACGAAGGATGACGAAATATCAGAAACGGAGATTACTCCTATCGTCAAATCATTAAAAGGCTCTTTCAAGGCTCCTGCTGATTTTGATTATAAAAAAGAATTGGAAAAAGGTTTATCCGAAAAATACCTGTAATATGGATAAAGTGCTTATTGATACAGATGTAATACTCGATTTTTTTTTCGATCGGCAACCATTTTCGGAAAATGCTGCGAAAGTACTATCGCTTTGTGAATCAGGAGCAATTCAAGGATTTGTGACGCCGGTTATTTTCAGTAATGTTTACTACCTTTTGCGACGGACGGCAAAACATGCGTTAGTAATTGAAAAGCTTAAACAGTTATTGACCATTACCGACGTCTTAATGATGGATAAAGGCGTAATCATTTCGGCGCTAAGTTCTAAATTTAAGGATTTTGAAGATGCATTGCAAAACTATGCCGCCTCGAATGCAGGCAACATTGATGCTATTTTGACAAGAAATATCAAGGATTTCAAAAACAGCGATCTGGGGGTATTTACACCCGAGGATTATCTTAAGACAAAATAATTCACTGCTTACCAAAATAGGGAAATACAATCCAACTGTAAATATAGCATCCCATACAAAACCCTACGGCCCATTCCAAAAATGCGAAAAAAGCCAGGACAACCAGAGTGATCTGCGAAGCGAGAACAGCATCAGATAACAGTAATACAAAGGCAAGGAGTGAGAGTATAAATCCCACACGAGCTGCGAAAATCTTGGGCGCCTTGTCAATTACTTTTGACCTGAAAGGGATATAATCTTTTAAACCTGATCCGGTCAGGGCCAACAGGCTCATTTGCGGGACTCCAAAAGCTCTTGCATAAAAATCGACGGCAAGAAACGCAACAAGTAATATATTGGGACTTAAAATAAACAACAACGCAAGTATAAATGTAAGGAGTGCCGTGAACCGGACAATCTTCTCATTGGTTTTTTCGTCCGACACCGGGCATAATATCGTATTCATCATCTTTTTTTTAAATAAATTAATTCTCTTCATTGGGTACGGCTGAGGTGCGTAAAAGATTCATGATTTGGCGCCTCGTATAGAAAAATGTAAAAATGGAGGCGCTCCAGTTGGCAATAAAGATGCCCCACCAGATTCCTTTCGTTCCCCATTGAAGGAATATTGCAAGGAACAAAAACAAGGGAAGCGGCACCAGGAACTGGCGGTAAGCGCCCACGAAGATGGCATAAAAAGGTCTTTTCATCCCTTGCAGCGTGGACACCGAAATATTGAGGAAGATGTAGGCAAAGAAAAACAGCACGGCGATGTGCAGGTACTCAACGCCGATTTCAATCACCTTAACATCGTTGGTAAAAGCTTGCATTAACTGGGCCGCAAAAAGATAAACCGAAACTATTCCAACCAGTATAATCATTAACCCGTAGCGGATATTCAATTGCCACGACTCCAGTACCCTTCCGGGAAAACCGGCACCCATGTTTTGTCCGGCCAGGGTGAGTGCAGCAATGTTGAGGCCAATGGTTGGTAATAGTGCGATTTGTTCTATCCTGGTTGCGATTCCATAAGCTGCCACCGCTTCTTTCCCGAACTTACTGGAAAAGTAGGTGATCACAAAAATTCCGATGGCAACAGTGAGCATATTCAGACTGGCAGGAAATCCTTGTCCAAACAATGCCGCGTAGTATTTTCTTACCGGAATGAAATCCTTCAGTTGCGCGTTTTGGAAAATTTTGCGTTTGCGGGAAATAACGATCATGTAAACTGTTCCGAGAATCTGGACAAAGACCGTTGCCAAAGCAATTCCCCTGATGCCCAATGCCGGAAAGCCCAAACCGCCCAGCATAAACCAGGGATCTAAAATGGCGTTTAAAAAAAAACCGACGATCAGGTAATTACGATAGGTCTTCGTGTCGCCGCGCGCGTTGAGTAAAGCATTGAGAATGCTGTTCGTGAGGAAAAAAATAGTTCCCCACAGAATAACATTCATATATTGCAATGCTATTTCAAGGTATTGTTCGGTAGCACCTAAGATCCGAAAGAGAGCAGGGGCCATCGATAATCCGAGAATTGTCAGTAAGACGGAATTGATAATTGAGAAAGAGACGGCCTGGTAGCCAAAAACGGTGGCTTCCTCGTTGCGTCCCGCTCCCAACGATTGCGAAATTAAGGCAGTTGTTCCGGTACCCATTCCTATGCCCATCGATAAAATAATAAAGAACACGGGGAAAGTCAGCCCCATCGCAGCAAGGGCCGAGGTCGATATCTGCCCTCCCCAGTAAGTATCCACAACATTAAACAGCGTGTTAAAAACAAAACCAACACTGGCAGGCACGGCCAATTTGCGTATAAGGGAAGGAATCGGAGCAGAAGTAAAATCGAGCGTTTTATGCATTTTTTATAAAGAATATTTTCAATAATATTACAACGTGTAATACTTCACGAAGGTTTAAGGTTTGGAAAATAACTTTTTACAGGATTTTCAGTATAAGTATTAATAAACGCTGTTTTTACCCGCTAAGTGTTTGAAGTCACTAACGACTTTAGAAAGGAGAAAAAATGAAACTATCTTTTAAAATCGATTATCAGACAATCTGGGGTCAGGTTCTCTATGTTTCAGGTTCAGCCAAAGAATTTGGCCAGTGGGATCCATCCCGCGCGTTGCTCATGAGGAACGCCATTCCAGGTGAATGGGAACTTGAATGCAAATTCCCTTCCGGTGTAAGTCTCGAATACAAATACCTTTTAAAGGATAGAGACGGAAATTTCATTTGGGAGAGTGGTAAAAATAGGCGGCTCGAAACGGGCAATAAGGAGCTGGATGAGGTAAGATGCAGGGATTTCTGGAGGGTCAAAAGGGAATCGGATGCTGCTTTATCCTCCACCGCCTTCACCAAAGTGTTGATGCGCAGAAAACCCGAGACGACAACAATGTTAGAAGATAGCCCTTATCTAAAAACACTGAGGATCAAGATTCATGCGCCAAGGGTAAGTCCCGATTGCAGGATAGGAATTCTCGGCGACCAGCCGGTACTTGGAAACTGGATGGAGGAATACACGCTTCTGATGACGGATGCGGAATTCCCGGTATGGTGCATCGATATTGATGCTGAAAAACTGAAGTTCCCGTTTCAATTTAAATATGTCGTTTACAACACGGTAAAGAAAAAAGTGGTGATTTGGGAGCAGGGAAGCAACAGGCTGATCCGGGACTTTGTGTGCAAGGAACCTAATAGCATGAAGATCCATACCGATGAAAACTTTCGCTTCCCGGTAAGTCATTGGAGAGGAGCTGGCGTCGCCGTTCCTGTATTTTCATTAAGGACCGAAAAAAGTGGCGGAATAGGCGAATTTCCCGATATCAAGAAATTGGTCGATTGGGCAAAACTGACCGGTTTAAAACTGGTTCAGTTACTCCCGCTGAACGAAACGGTTGCAACACATACCTGGATCGATACTTATCCCTACAAATCGATTTCGACGATGGCGCTTCATCCGGTCTATTTAAATATTAATAAGATAGGTGTTCTGGAGGATGAAAACCTGATGGTGGGATTTGCACAGGCGCTGGCAGGATTTAATGCGCTTGAAACGGTCCATTATGAGGAAATTCACCGGGTTAAATCGAAATTTTTCAAACTGATTTTTGATCAGCAGTACGACCTCTTTTTGACGGATCCACCCTATCTAAAA
>JANYLE010000102.1 GCA_025363795.1 Mariniphaga sp.
TGATCGGTCTGATCGGCCCTGGTGGAGTTCATGCACTTAGCTTGCACATGGTTGCCCTTGCGCAGATCGCTACTGAAATGGGACTGCAAAAGATCTTTGTTCACGGTCTTACCGACGGACGCGATACCGACCCCCGTTCGGCTTATGGATTTGTAGAGGAAGATTTGAAAGGACTCGAAAATACCAATGCCAAATTTGCTTCGCTGATCGGACGTTATTACGGCATGGACCGCGACACCAACTGGGATCGCGTAAAACTGGCTTATGACCTGCTTACCAAAGCAGTAGGCAAAAAGAGCAAAGATGTTCTTGCCGCAATTCAGGAATCTTACGATGAAGGCATAACGGACGAATTCATTAATCCTATTGTCATTACGGATGATAAGGATCAGCCGCTTACCACTATTCAGGAGGGTGATGTTGTGATTTGTTTCAACTACCGCACCGACCGTTTGCGTGAGCTTACCATTGTATTCACACAGGAGAATCATGCGGAACAAGGGATGCATACAATACCATTGGAATGGTATACGATGACCAATTACAAAAAGGCTTTCAAAGGGATTAATGTCATTTTCGACAAAGAAAATGTCAAGAATACAATGGGAGAAATTGTTTCAAACGCCGGATTTAAACAGATCAGAATAGCAGAAACTGAGAAGTTTGCGCATGTCACCTTCTTTTTCTCCGGTGGCCGCGATGCCGAATTTCCAGGCGAAAAACGCATCCTGATCCCATCTCCTAAAGTTGCAACTTACGATCTTCAACCCGAAATGTCGGCATTCCTGGTAAAGGATGCGATTGTAGCCGAAATCAATGCGAAAAGTGCTGATTTTATCTGCCTCAACTTTGCCAATGGCGATATGGTTGGACATACAGGGGTTTACAGCGCCATTCAGGCAGCGGTAAAAGCAATTGACCAGTGTGTAAATGAAGTTGTAACGGCTGCACGTGCAAATAACTACGATGTGGTAATCATTGCCGACCACGGAAACGCTGACTTTGCGGTCAATCCCGATGGCAGTGAGAATACAGCCCACTCATTGAATCCTGTCCCTTTTATCTGGGTAACAGACCACACAAACGGTAAAGCGATTAACGGCATCTTGGCCGATGTCGCTCCTACCCTTCTTACTATCATGGGAATTGCTATTCCAGATGATATGACCGGGAAAGTATTGATTGAGAAATAAGCGATCAATGGATGTTCCGGGAATAAAATGAAACATGTAAAAACACAAAATTAATAGACCATCCGGCTATTGACCGTTAGTTGGTAGCCGGATTTAATTTAACAAGTATGCTGCAAATAGGAAAGGCCATTATCAGTTTTGATATCATTCAAAAAGAGTTCTGCTGCGATCTTGAGAAATGCAAAGGAGCCTGTTGTGTCGACGGTGACAGCGGAGCACCACTAACCCCCGACGAAGCCAAACTCATTGAACAGATGTATCCCGATTTTGAGGAGTATCTTTCGGACCATAACAAAGCCCAAATTAAAAGGCAGGGGTTCTCATTGATTGATGAGGATGGTGATTTGGTCACACCTATCGTAGGGAACAATGAGTGTGTGTTCACTTTCAGGGATGAGGCAGGCATTACGAAATGCGCAATCGAAAAAGCCTATTTCGAAAAACATACCACCTTTCGTAAACCAGTTTCGTGCCACCTTTTCCCTATCCGGATCACAGAATACAAAGAATTCGACGCAGTCAATTATCAGCAACTTGATATTTGTAAACCCGGCAGAATATGTGGCAAAAGCAATGCTATGCCCTTATGGAAATACCTGAAAGAACCATTGATCCGCAAATATGGCGAAGAGTGGTATAAAGAATTAACCTATGCTGCAGAGCACCTTCCAAAGGAATGATACATTCAGGAATTTCTTAAGTAAGAATAGGTGAGCGACGAAAAGTTAGCCCGTACATCACCAAACGATTACCAATAAATTGCTTTAGTTTCCTTCAGATGCCACAGTCACTTCAATATTTCCTTCATTAACGGCATTTGCATCTACGAGATAGGATGGGACAAGACGATTCCCATTACTAACCGTGGAAATATAAGGCTCAACAGGTTCGTTTCTCGCCAGGTGCATTGCCAACTCAGCTGCAGTTGATGCCATTGTTTTAGTCCTTTTATAGACCGTAACAACCTGGTTCCCTTTTATAATTTGCTGTATATTTGGCTTGTCTGCATCCTGACCGGCAACAGCAATCTTTCCTGCCAGATCCCTTTCTGTCAATGCCTTAATAACACCAATTGCCATTGCATCATTACCACAGATGATCACATCCAGTTTATTTTTTGTACTGTCTAAAACAACTTTAGCCAGCCGATACCCTTCATCTGAGGTCCAGTAGTTGGCGAACTGCCTGAATGCTATGTTAATTTCATGACGCTCGACAAATGGTTCCAGAATATTCATTTGCCCCATATAGATCATGCGGCTGTTGTTATCGTATAGAGGGCCACCCAACAGTGCATAATTCCCTTTAGGTCTGACCTTCACCAGATATTCGGCCTGAATCTCACCAACCCGAACATTGTCCGTAGAGACATAATAGTCTAATCTGCAATTATTAATCAATCTGTCATAGGCAATCACACGAACATCTTTATCGTGAGCCATATTGACAATTCGTGCAGCAGCTGACTGATCCACGGGAATAATTACAAGTACTTTAGCACCATCATTGATAAGTTCTTTGGCCTGAACCAATTGTTTGTCAGCGTTATTATCAGCCATGAGCACTAAAGGAACTCCTCCCAATTCTTTCACAGCATCGACAAAATACTTCTGGTCATTTTGCCAACGAGGGGTTTCAAAACTGTGTACGAGCAACCCGATTTTCGGGTGCTTGTTTGTGCAGCTAGCAAAGATTATTCCTGCCAGCAGAAATAGCGAGAAAATCGTTGTTCTCATTTGAAACTTGATTTTTAAGGTCAGGGAGAACTCCCCCACTCCGAATGATTGGCGCAGTGAACAGCGTCAAAACGAATCCGGTAAATGCGATTTTGGTTAAAGCAGGATCATTTTCTGACACTTCGGATTAGAAATTACATAAACCATTTATAATCAATTGCATGTGCCATAACAGCAAGAAGAAGGCTCAAGTCTGTCGAAATTATGAGTTCCAGTTGTAAATCAAAATTACGTAACAATTTCAAAAAATGGATAGTTTTGTATAATAAATTTTTCAGATTAGTTCATTATTCCATTCGGCATAGAACTGATCGAGAAACAGCAGCATAAAATCATGTCGTATTTCGGCTAGAGCTCGCCCCGTTGGGGTTTGCATTTGGTCTTTTAATAACAATAACTTTTCGTAGAAATGGTTGATCGTTGGCGCATTACTTTTCTTGTAATTTTCAAAATCGGTATGCATCTCAGGAGGAATATGCGGATCATAGATACCTCTTCCCCTACTGCCACCATAAGCAAATGTTCTGGCGATCCCAATTGCACCCATGGCATCCAATCTATCGGCATCCTGCAAGGCACTACACTCAGGATCAACTGTTGATGTATTCACACCTGCACCTTTAAAACTCACCCCTTCGATGATGGCATTAACTCTTTCAATTATTTGATCTTCAACGCCACACTCCCGAAGCCATTTCTCAGTTTTTTGATTTTCAATCTTATTCTCCGTGAGTTTCCAATCGTCAACATCATGAAGCAGGGCTGACAATTCAACCAGAAACAGATTTGCACCCTCAGACCTGGCGATCTCCAAAGCCATTTTTCTCACCCGATATATGTGCCACCAATCATGTCCGGAAGAATCGTTTTCAAGAAGGGACTTTACAAAAACGGCCGTTTTCGCCAGAAGTATCTCTTTTTCCATAATCTACAGATTTAGTTTTTAAAAGCAATAATATCATCCATTTTGACCTTTCATTAAATCAAGATTTCATAATATCTTAATGAAAAATCGGTTGCGGCAGGGAAGATACAAAAAAAACAATAATAGATTAAATACAAGCAACGTGCTATAGTTTTTCAGGTTTAATTAGATAAAACGGTGGTGATTTGGCTATATTTGTAGTTGAAAGAATTGCAAATGATGAAAAAAGAAAGTACCGGCGATTGGATGAAAAGTGTTATTGTCCAAAAGGAAATTGACAAATATCTAATTGATGGAAAAGACTTTATCAATGAAAAGGATATTTTTGAGCGACTTGCAAAAAATACAAACCCGGATCCTAAGCTGATCCGTGACATTCTTCAAAAATCGTTAGCAATTAAAACGCTGGCCCCGGATGAAACAGCAGCGTTGTTGAATGTCACCTCCCCTGAAATGTGGGAAGAGATCAATCAAACAGCTCTTGAAGTAAAGAAGAAGGTTTACGACAATCGGATCGTCTTTTTTGCACCGCTTTATTGTTCAAATTTTTGTGTCAATAATTGTGCTTATTGCGGTTTCCGCGAAGCGAATAACCGTGAAGTAAGACGCATCCTCACCCTTGATGAGGTAAAGCGCGAAACCAGCTCGGTGTTGAACGAAGGTCACAAACGACTCATATTGGTCTTTGGCGAACATCAGAAATCGGACATCGATTATATGACAGCGGCTGTAAAAGCGGTTTACAGTGTTGAAGAACCAGCTCCTATTTCAGGTCACCCTTCGTCAATCCGGCGAGTGAATATCAATGCTGCCCCTATGGATATTGCCAAACTCAAGCAACTCAAAGAAGCTGGAATTGGCACTTACCAGGTTTTTCAGGAGACC
>JANYLE010000017.1 GCA_025363795.1 Mariniphaga sp.
TTTTTTCTTATCTTCTCACCCTCTCATTTTTACA
This sequence comes from Mariniphaga sp., assembly GCA_025363795.1. GTDB lineage: Bacteria > Bacteroidota > Bacteroidia > Bacteroidales > Prolixibacteraceae > JAAFHB01. The sequence goes on from JANYLE010000017.1 coordinate 35, forward strand.
CCGTGCATCGATCTTCTGTCACACCTTTAGCCATTTATTGTACCTTTGCCTTGATTTATTGAAGTTATGAGAAGAGAAGACGTAGAAATAATGGCTCCGGTTGGTTCGTACGAGTCGCTAATGGCGGCGATTCAAGCTGGAGCCGGATCAGTATATTTTGGAATTGAGCATTTAAATATGAGAGCTCGTTCTGCCAACAATTTTTCGTTGGATGATCTTAATGAGATTGTTCGTCGAAGCAAAGCGGCTGGAGTAAAGAGCTATCTGACTGTAAATGTTGAGATTTTTGATGAGGAGTTTTCAACCCTTAACGCCGTTTTATGTGCTGCGCGAGATGCCGGTATTTCTGCAGTTATTGCAGCCGATATGTCGGTGATTCAAAAATGCAGGGAGTTGGGTGTTGAGGTTCATATTTCAACTCAGGTGAATATTACTAATTACGAAGCGGTAAAATTTTATTCTCAATTTGCTGATGTAATGGTTCTTGCCCGGGAGATGAACCTCGGAAGAGTTTGTAATATTTCTCAAAAGATCATCGAAAACGATTTACGAGGACCTTCCGGAAATTTAATAAAACTTGAGATGTTTGTTCATGGTGCATTGTGCATGGCAATCTCGGGTAAATGCTATCTTTCGCTTCACGAAACCCATTCGTCGGCCAATCGTGGAGCCTGTATGCAGGCATGCAGACGGGCATATATTTTAACCGATAAAGAGACGGGTCGCGAACTGGAGGTTGATAATGAGTACATCATGTCGCCTAAAGATCTGAAAACCATACATTTTTTAAATAAGATACTTGATTCCGGGGTTACCATACTTAAAATTGAAGGAAGGGCCAGAAGTCCTGAATATGTCAAAACGGTTGTGGCATGTTATCACGAAGCTGTTGATGCTTACTTTGACGGATCGTTTGACGAAGATAAAATTGCTGTTTGGGATAAAAAATTGGGGTCTGTTTTTAACCGTGGTTTCTGGGATGGGTATTACCTTGGACAACGCCTGGGCGAATGGAGCAATAACTATGGCTCTATGGCAACACAAAAGAAAATATATACGGGCAAAGTGACCAATTATTTTGCAAATATTGGGGTCGCCGAAATCAAATTGGAAACCAGTGGTCTGAAAGTGGGGGATGAGATCATCGTAAGCGGACCTAGTACTGGTGTTATTCAGTCAAAAATAATGGAGATTAGGGTAGGCTTAATTGCTGTGAATGAGGCTAAAAAAGGTGATCTGTGCTCAATACAGTTCCCCTCGAAATTAAGGCGTTCGGATAAGTTGTATAGACTGGTGGAAGCATCTGAGATTAAATTGCAATAGAAAGTAGCCTATCTACAGTTTACCACGAGAACTAATATATTTATCTCTTTTTCACCCTTGTTTATTGTTTAAACCTATATTTACAAGCCGGAATTTAAATTAAAGGCATCGCAGATTAATGAGGAAGAAAATTCTAATCGGAATTACTATATTATTGATCTCCGGATTATTAACCGGATGGTATTTCTTTACCCGTGAAGCAAAATATTTCGGCACTTCGGCATTCCGCGCTGTCCCTGAAAATGTATCCGTAATTCTCCGGATTCATCATTTGGGCAACTATTCAGCCCGATCACTCAATAATCCAATCTGGAAAGCTTATTCAGGGTTTCCCGGCATTGCGGCTTTATACAAAAAGTTGGGCTTTGCTGATTCACTGATTAATTTATACCCGGAAGTTAAAGATATCTTTATTGACAAGGATTTAACGATCGCATTTGACAAAGAAAATGATCATTTCGAAAATCTTTGTCTGGTGGAGTTGTCGAGTCTTTCAGAAAAAAGAGCTTTATCTGGTTTAGTTGAAGCTTACTTTATTCGTAAAGGTGCTGCTACTGAAAAAGTGAAATCCGGAGAAGCGAAACTCTACTGTTATTCCTGGGATGAAAATGGACAGCATCAAAACTATTGTATCAGCTTTTATCGGGGTCTTTTTCTGGCAAGTGCTGATCGTCGGATGGTTGCGCAGGCAGTAAGCTCACTCGAATCCCCGGCAAAGCTTGGAAGTTCAGTTTTTGAAAGAGCAAATAAAACTGCAACTGATAACATTGATCTTAATATTTACCTTAGTCACAAGAAATTACTCCAATTTGCACAACCGCTTTTTTCGGCTTCTTTTTGGGAACGGTTAAAAGGGTCCTCTCCTTTGGCAGAATGGTCAGAAATTGATCTCACCCAAAAAAGCAACGAATTCCTCTTCAATGGTTTCAGTTTTACCGGTGAATCCCTCAGCAATTACCTTGGAATATTTCTTCATCAAAAGCCGGGATCTTTTAACCTTGCCGGTCTATTTCCGGCAGAAACCTCCTTCTTTCTAAGCTATGTAATCAGCAATACCAAGCAGTTTTTTCATGATTATGAAAATCTTCTTGAAAAACAGAACCGGCTCGATGAATACAAAAACTCCCTGACCGAAATCAATACTTTGTATAATGTTGATTTGCAGAAAATTGTTGCAGATAACCTGGAAGGCGCAGCTGCTATGGTTTTTACCCGTCCCGATCAGGCGATGCCCGATGAAAATAAATACCTCGTTTTGAGAGTTGGAAGCGGGAGTAAAATGGAAGAGGCTATGTTGCCATTGACCAAAGAGGCTGGAAGTAACGGGAATCGCGATTTATCGGAAAATTCAATTTTGTACAGGATTGATAAAGAGACTGTTTTTAAAGTTTATAAAACGCCGGTGAGCGATTTTGGTAAAAAGGTTTTTGGCGATGTTTTTGGTGATGTCGCGACGAATTATTTTACGATTTATGATAATTGTCTGGTAATGGGTTCGTCGTATGTATCAATTGGCAGGTTTTTAAGGCAAAACGGTCTCCAGGAAACTTTGGCAAACGCTAAAATTTATCATGAGTTTACCGCCGGATTGTCAGATCGTCAGAATTTCTATCTATGGAGTTCTCCGGGTCGGTCACTTCCCTTTTTTAAAGAAATGGTAAGCGCTGACTTGTATCAAAGTATTGAAAATCAAATAGCAGGTTTAAATAAAATTGAATCGGTCGGTTGGCAAATTGGCATCGAAAATGGCATGGTTTATAACATGGCACGTTTAAAATACAATCCCGACACGGTTCGCGAAAATACTGCTTCAGTAATTTGGCGGAGTCATATTGGAAATCAGTTGCTTATTAAACCACAGTATGTAATCAATTCTGCCGATAAGTCCCACAGGGAGATTGTTGTCCAGGATAGTGCCTTCAATTTCTCTCTGATAAGCAGCGAAGGCCGAACCTTGTGGAAGATAAAGCTTCGGGGTCCGATCCGGAGTGATATATTTCAACTTAATTGTTTCAGGGACGGTAAACTTCAATATTTTTTCAGTACCGATGAAGCATTGCATTTAATTGATCACGAGGGGAATTACATTCGAAATTTTCCATTGGCTCTTCGTTCGGTCGCGACCAACGGCGTTTCGGTTATTGATTACGAAGGCAAAGGGGATTACCGTTTCTTTATTGCCGGCAAGGATCATAAAGTCTATCTCTATGATAAGAAAGGGAAAATTGTACCAGACTGGGCACCACAGAAAACAGAACACAATGTAATTCAGCCGGTTCAATTCTTCAGGGTGAACAATAAGGATTATATCGTTTTCGCAGATAAAAATCGTGGCTATATTCTCGACCGTAAAGGAAAACCAAGGGTGATTATCAAAGGTGATATTGCTTACTCTCAAAACCGCTTCACCCTTGAACCCGGATCAGGGAAACGGGCTGCGAGACTGGTTACGACCGATTCGAAAGGATGCGTTGTAATGATAGGGTTCGATGGCTCAGTAAAGCGGCTATCCATGGGGAATTTCTCATCCGATCATTTTTTTATTTATGATGCTCTGAATCCGGATAACAAACGCAATTATATCTTTTTGGATGGCGACTCGCTGACTGTTTATGATGGCGCTGCAAAACAGATCTTTAGCCAAAAATTTAAACATTCGATAGGATTAGCTCCTGAATTGTATACTTTTCCTGATAAAAGCCGTAAAATTGGTATTGTGGACAATGCCGATAATCATATCTATTTGTTTAATGATGACGGTAGCCTTCATACTGGTTTTCCGCTTGAGGGAAATTCCCGCTTTTCGGTTGGTTTAGTAGGTGGCGAAAATACGCTGATTAATTTGATAACCGGGACTTATGATGGTTATTTGAATAATTATCAGATACAGTAGTTTGGGTAATGGTTTGTCTGCCAAATATTAGAGTATTAATGCTATGACAACAATCAATAAAATTCATTCCGGAATCGTCCTTTTTTTGACTACGATAATGCTAATCTCTTGTGGTCTTGACGATTTCAACCTCAATAAATTGGCAAATCCGACTGATATTGTCCCTTTGGTTTACGCTCCGTTAGCTTATGGAACGTTTAAGGTGGACGCTCTTTTGGTTCCACCTCCGGCAGACAATGATCCGATTCCTCCTGGCGGATTGACCCTTAATCCTGTGTTATTGGATAAAATGGGGACCTCTTTCAGAACTTCCGCTATTGACTCGGTTTACCTGGTAACCCATCTCACCAACGAAACTTCTGCTAATATTCAGTTTGAGCTCCTTTTTTTTAACCGGGGTGTCCCAGTTGGAAACCGTTTCCCACCTGGCAAAATCCTTGCCGGAGCCAAAGATTTTCCAGTTAAATTCAATCTTGGAACAGATGATCAGATTAATCTTCAAAATTCAACGGATATAAGTTTGAATTTCACACTCCTTTCACCTTCGCCGGGTGCTCCCATCTTGTATGGTGCAGTAAAGGGAAAGTCGTTTACAGTTAAAATTGGCTTTTATGCACCCGTCCATTTATTCAGGTAATAACAGCACCAAATGAGAACAAGGAAGTGCTTATTCATAATCCTCTTTTTTATACAGCTTTTGGGAGTTTCGCATCTTCTTTATTCGCAGCCCAATACGCTTTATTTTATGAAGGGTATTCCTCAAACCAAAGACCTTAACCCGGCGCGTCCGGGAATCACGGGAGGCTTTTATTTTAGCATGCCTTTGTTTTCTAAACTTGATCTTTCGGCCAATACGAATAACTGGAGCTACAATGATTTGATCCATAAAGGGATAGACAATACATTGAATAACAACGTCCAAGCGAATCATGCCTTCTGGAATCAATCTGATTCACTGGTAGTTGACATCAATAAATTCCTGGGAAGTATTGGACCCAAGAATTTTGTGCAGGAATCTGCTGCCTTAACAGTTTTGGAAGGAGGTTACAAAAAAGGGAAGAATTTCTATGCCGTTTCTCTAACTGAACGCGAGTTTGCCGAGGTGTCATTTCATAAAAGCCTGATTAATTTGCTTGTATTTGGAAATTATCAATACGTGGGCAGAACTTATTTTTCGGGAAACCTTAATGTTAATACGCAGCATTACCGTGAGTTTGCC
>JANYLE010000200.1 GCA_025363795.1 Mariniphaga sp.
CGGGGATAAATTATTCACTTACGATGAACTAAAAGATTCAATTGTAGAATACAGCGATTTAAATAAGCAGCTGGGGCATTTTGCCCTTTCGCACCGGATCTTTGCCGCACCTAACCATCATTACTGGTTTGTGACAAATGAATCAATCGCACTTTTTCGGATTAAAGACAATGTGGCAGAAATCATTAAAGTGTATCCTGCAACGTTATTTTTCAATCAGCTCATCGAGAATTTCGAAAACATCATACCCCTTTCGGAGAACGAAGCCATCCTTTGTCTTGAAAACGGATATGCGGTGTTAAATGCCAGCGAACCTGAAGGAGAATCGCTGATAAAGGATAAAAGTCTTGTTCTGAGGGAATTCGTCACCGCGGACCGGCGCGGAAATACCAATACACTCCTTTCGAACCAGTCAACCTATACCCTGGGGTTCAACCGGAATAATGCACAATTGAAGTTCTCTTTCCCGCTATTCACATCAGACAAAATCACTTTCAAGGCGTACCTGGAAGGGATCGACCCAGCCTGGCGGGCGCCGGTTTCGCTTCCCGTGTTTAAGTTTGAACGCCTCCCGGAAGGCAATTACACCCTTCGGGTTAAAGCAACCGATAGCTGGGGGAATGAGAGTAAAACAAACGAAATCAACCTTGTGATTTTACCACCGTGGTACCTTTCAACCTGGGCTAAAATTGGATATGTATTGACTGTTCTGTTTCTGTTGTTCCTGTTCCGTCACATCATCATCAATCAGACCCAGCGCTATGAACGACTAAAAAGAGAAGGCGAAGAAAAAGAACTGATCCGCCTCCGGAACGAAAAACTGCAGGATGAGATTTCATTTAAAAGTCAGGAGTTGGCCAATTCGACGATGTCAATCATTAAAAAGAATGAATTTCTTCTCGAACTTAAGGCCATACTTAAAAAACAAAAAAGTCAGTTGGAAATGCGCTTCCCCGACAAGTACTACCTTCATTTGGTGAAGAAAATAGACGATAACATTTCAAGCCACGATGACTGGAAAACCTTTGAAACCAACTTTGAAAAGGCGCATGAGGAGTTTATCAAAAAACTGAAAACCGCCCATCCCAGGCTGACTCCAGGCGATCTTCGTTTGTGTGCCTATCTTCGCATGAACCTCTCATCAAAAGAGATTGCACCGCTACTTGGTATTTCGACCAGGGGTGTCGAGAATCACCGTTACCGGTTACGCAAAAAAATGGGGCTGGATGTCGATGCGAACCTCAACGAGATAATGATGAATTTAAATTGATTGCATCTCAATTATATCCCCAATTTGAAAATTTTCAAATACTACAATCCACTTAAACAATTTCAATCAACCTTTAACCTGAAATTTTTATGCGGTTGACCGAAGGGTTTTAAATATATTTACAACTTCAAACGGAAATGAAGATTTCACCAAACTTAAAAGATCCGGAACCAGGTTAATCATTATAAATCTGAACGCTTTTCTATAATTTTAATTCTCAACTAAATTCTATGATTAAAAAGACACTTTCGTTGGCAATCATTCTGCTGTTTACAGCCGGACTACTCGGGGCAAAAGACAAACCGGTTGCTCTTTCAAAATTCAAACAAACTGACATTGGGAATCCAGCCATTGCTGGTTCATCAAAAATTCAGGATAACAGCCTCAGCATAAATGCAGGAGGTGCTGATATTTGGGGCACCAAAGATGAATTCAGGTTTTCGTACGTTGAACAGACCGGTGATTTCGATCTGGTAGCCCGTATCGAAAGCCTTTCAGCTTCGAATTTATACACCAAGGCAGGATTGATGGCCCGAGAAGAACTGACAGCTAACAGCCGCCACATTTTTTTCCAGGTATTTCCAAATAATAGTCCCAGGAACAAGAACAATGGCGGTTATGAGTTTCAGTACCGACAGGCAAAAGCCGGCGAAATGAAGGCGATCTACCCGTTAAAATTCGAAGGAGCGCCAGAGTTTCCGGTCGACTACCCGAACACCTGGATCAGGCTGAAAAGGGCAGGAAATAACTTTACCGGATTCTACAGTGCCGATGGGAAAACCTGGAAAGCATTCGCCAGTTTTACAGAAGAACTATCGAAAAAGATATACCTTGGATTAGCAGTTACGTCACATAACACCAAAGAAACTGCAACTGCCATATTCACCGATATCACATTCATAAATTCAGCTAAAAAATAATCCGGAAATGAAGAATTTTTTCCTTTTCCTGTTCCTCTGTATTGGAATGACTGCACAGGCAGGTAAACCGGTTCCTTCCGATCCGAAAGCAACTCCGGAAGCAGTAAAATTATACCGCAACATGCTGAATCTTCAGCACAAAGGATTAATGTTCGGCCATCAGGATGCACTGGCTTATGGTACCAAATGGTACGGAGAAGATGGGCGCTCTGATGTTAAAGATGTTTGCGGTGATTACCCGGCAGTATTTGGCTGGGAATTAGGGCATCTTGAACTTGGGAAACCCTACAGCCTCGATTCGGTTTACTTTGACAAAATACGCGGATACATTAAAAAGGTAAATAAAGAGGGAGGTATTAATACCATCAGCTGGCATTTTACAAATCTGTTTACCGGCGGATCAGCATGGGATGTCTCCTCGAATAAAACTGTTGCATCCATCCTACCGGGAGGTGAAAAACACGAATTATACAAGCAATACCTTGATAAACTGGCAGCTTTCATGCTCAGTCTGAAAACGGACCAGGGAACTTTGATCCCAATTCTATTTCGTCCGTTTCACGAACATACGGGAAGCTGGTTCTGGTGGGGCAAAAATCTTTGCTCTGCTGACGATTACAAAGCCTTGTGGCGGTTTACGGTGACCTACCTGCGTGATACAAAAAACGTTCATCACCTGTTGTATTCCTATTCAACCGACCGTTTTAACACTACCGAAGAGTACCTTGATCGCTATCCCGGCGATGACCTGATTGATGTGGTCGCCTTCGATTTATACGATCGCGGTCCGGAGTATTCAGCCACATTAGGCAATTGTGCCAAAATGGTAGCGAAAATTGCCGCAGAAAAAGGTAAAATAGGTGCGGTAAGCGAAGCCGGAGGTCCGATAGCTAAAAATCCGGAATGGTGGACAAAAGTATTGCTTGAAACCTTACGCCCATATGATTTATCCTATGTGCTGGTTTGGCGAAATGCGCATAACAATCCAAAAGAATCGGCTTTTGGTCCGTGGAAAGGTTGCGCCAGTGAACAGGATTTTGTGAAGTTTTACAACGATCCGAAAACGCTGTTTCAGAAAGATGTGCAGAAGGTTTTAGAAAAATAATCAATTGAATTGCTGCCGGTTTCTGACTAAAGAATTCCGGAAGCTGATCTTATAAATCCACCTGATCCTTTAACGGGCGAATCAGGTGGATTAATTTTGCCCGGATTCCAACGTTTTCACGAATAATGGCTGATAAACCGGTCCCCTGAAAGTTAAGATGCTCTCATACAGTACAATCCTGTCGATGGTAACTATTCCAAAATCGGACTGCCGGTATTCCGTCAATAAGGAATACATGGAAGTCCTGTGCTCGATACTTTTTATTCGAGCCAGGGTAAGATGTGGTTTCAGTGGTTTATCGTCGAAAGCAAATCCATTCTGACGAAGCAAATCACCCAGATGGATATAGCCATGCATCAAAAGCTGCAGTGTTTCCAGACCAAGCCACAAAACCTTTGGGTTGCGCAGATGAGGAAAGACTCCTGCCCCATTCAGTTTGGTACTGAAAGATTGAATTGGGGCGAATGATTCTTCGATTAATCGTTGCAGCAAAGCAATTTCAGCTCCCGGAGTATCGCCAAGAAAATATAGGGTGACGTGCCAGTTTTCAGGGTTCACCCAGTTGAGCCGATTCTGGTTCAACAACGGATCGTTCCTCCAGATTTTTACAATCTGCGTTGTTATTTCAGATTCAACAGGAATACCAATAAAAAGCCGTTTCATCATTTTAGGGTTGTTTCTGTTCAGCACAATGAGCCGGATCATTATATCCTGAAGATATACAAATATATTAAAACTGATATAAGTCGGTTTTGAAAACAATTGTTAATTTCACGCGGTTTTATTCCACTAATCAATTATACCAAATCTTTAATTTACTAGGAGATCTGCAAATGGCGAGAAAAATTATCGGTATTCACGAAAAATTATCAGTACTCGAGAGTTTACCTCTCAGTTTTCAACACCTGACAGCGATGTTTGGCGCGACGATACTTGTCCCGATCTTATTGGGCGTTGATCCGGCCATTGCATTGTTAATGAATGGACTTGGAACATTAATCTATTCCTGGGTAACCAAAGGCGGTATTCCTGCCTACCTGGGTTCCAGTTTTGCATTTATTGCACCTTCATTATTAATCATCAGCACTTACGGCGGCTTCAGTCACGCCCAGTCAGGTTTTATCTTTTTCGGATTATTCTTTATCGTGATCTCCTATGTAGTTAAATTCTGGGGTATCAAATGGATTGATGTGGTGATGCCGCCTGCCGTGATGGGTGCCGTAGTCGCCATTATCGGACTTGAACTTGCACCGGTTGCAGCACAACAGGCCGGACTTGCACCGTGGCCTACCGCCGTTGGTCAGGTTGTTGCACCATTTGTGGTTTCGCCCAACGTACTTATCGTTTCGATGTTTACTTTATGTATTGGTATAATTGGTTCAGTATTGTTCAGAGGATTTATGCAGGTGATTCCAATCCTGATTGCTGTTGTTGCCGGTTATTTCCTCGCATTAGCCATGGGAATGGTTGATACATTGGTTATCAGCAACGCTGCCTGGTTTGCTTTACCAAAGTTTCAGGCTCCGGTCTTTGACATCAATGCCATAGTCATTATTGCTCCGGCTTGTATCGTTGTACTTGCCGAGCATATCAGCCATCTAATTGTTACCGGTAAAATTACAGACACAAACCTGATGAAAAAACCAGGTCTGCATCGTTCCTTACTTGGAGATGGACTAAGTAATATTTTATCGGGATTTGCAGGTTCTCCACCTAACACAACTTATGGCGAAAATATTGGCGTTATGGCAATTACGCGCGTTTACTCGGTCTGGGTTATTCGTGGCGCCGCCCTTCTTGCTATTGCGTTCTCGTGTATCGGAAAGATTTCAGCAGCTATTTCTACGATCCCTTCGCCTGTAATGGGTGGCATAACAATGCTTTTGTATGGCGTAATTGCTGTACAAGGATTCAGAATGTTCGTTGAGCAGAAAGTTGACTTCAGTAAAAACAGCAATATGGTACTCGGGGCAATCACCTTCGTGGTTGGCGTAAGTGGCGCCAGCATCAATGTTGGGTCAGTTCAATTGAAAGGAATGGCTTTTGCAGCCATTATCGGCGTGATCCTTTCTTTGATTTTCTACCTGTTGACCAAGTTGGGATTGATGAATAAGGATGTTTAGATTTTCTATTACTTCCTCTATATAAAAGAACTCCCGGCCTGAGTACATCAGAGTCGGGAGTTCATTTATATAGCTTTTCAGATGAAAAGCTCATGCTCTTCACCCTTAGTTGTTAACCTTGATAAGTATTGATCCCCGAAGTTTCCATTGCGCGATCGACCTTTTTCACAAGTCCTTGTAAAACCTGTCCCGGGCCGATTTCGGTAAACGAAGTGCAACCATCTGCAATCATATTCTTCACAGTTTGTGTCCATCTTACCGGAGCAGTTAACTGAGCGATAAGGTTTTTCTTGATCATTTCTGGATCAGAAACAGGTTTGGCACTCACGTTCTGGTAAACTGGACAAACAGGAGTTGAGAAATGGGTTGAATTAATCGCTTCGGCGAGTTCTGCACGAGCCGGTTCCATGAGCGGGGAGTGAAATGCACCACCTACACTGAGTTTTATAGCACGTTTTGCGCCAGCCTCAGTCAACCTGGCACATGCCAAATCGATTCCTTCAACAGAACCTGATATAACGAGCTGACCAGGACAATTATAATTTGCAGGAACAACAATCTCTTTTATATCGCCACAAATTTTTTCAACAATTTCGTCATCCAGGCCAACAATAGCAGCCATTGTCGATGGTTGGGCTTCGCAAGCTTTCTGCATGGCTAATGCGCGTTTCGAAACAAGCAGAAGTCCGTCTTCAAACGACAGTGCGCCATTGGCAACAAGGGCTGAAAATTCGCCCAACGAATGTCCGGCAACCATATCGGGTTTGAAACTATCACCCAGCGTTTTTGCCAGCAATACGGAATGGAGAAAAATGGCCGGCTGCGTCACTTTGGTTTGTCTCAGATCTTCATCAGTACCACTAAACATCAGATCTGTGATTCGGAAACCAAGTAGCTGATTTGCTTTTTCAAATAACTCACGTGCCATTGGCGAATTGTCGTACAGGTCTTTACCCATTCCAACAAACTGGGCGCCTTGCCCCGGAAAAACATATACCTTCATAATTTTATGTTGTAAAATTTCGACTGCAAATATATAAAATGTCTCATCTAAAATAAAGAAACGTTCGAATACTGACCGTTGTCCTCACTCCCAGGCCGATTCTCATCCTTTAAACCTACGACAGATCAGAGCTGATTAACCGGATAAACTCCTGACGAGTCGCGTCTTTCTGAAATGCCCCTGTAAAATCGGAGGTCGTAGTAACTGAATTTTGTTTTTCGATACCCCTCATACTCATGCACATATGCCTGGCTTCAATGACAACTGCCACTCCAAGAGGATTCAGCGTATTTTGAATACAATCTTTAATCTGAGTGGTGAGCCGTTCCTGTACTTGCAACCTTCTTGAATAGGCCTCCACAACTCTTGCAATTTTACTCAGGCCAGTAATATATCCGTTAGGAATGTATGCCACATAAGCCTTACCGAAAAAAGGAAGCAGATGATGCTCACAAAGAGAATAAATTTCAATATCCTTTACAATAACCATTTGCCGATAATCCTCCTTAAACATGGCAGATCTCAGAATCTCCTCCGGATTCATATTATGCCCTTGTGTTAAAAACTGCATGGCCTTGGCAATCCTCATCGGGGTTTTCAGTAAACCATCACGCTCAGTATCTTCACCCAGCAGTTTTAAAATCTCACGATAATGCTCTGCCATCTTTAGAATATTTTCTTCGTGATAAACCTCAACCTTACTGTAACCTCCGTTATCTTTGCTGTTCAGAGAAAATTTCATACTTTATCTATTTGCATATTTATACCTTGACTAATTTCAAAACCTTCCCTACCGGAATTAGCCATAACTTTTTTGCCAGTCGGAACGTAGAATAAAAACACTTTTATAAGGTTCAGAACCAAAAATTAAAACGTTAACATCTTGCCTTTACTAAAAGTTTAATCCTTAAAAATCTGCGTCAACTCAGCCAGTATCTCGTAAAAGAGAATATCCTAATTTTTTATGATCACTTAAACCGGCAAAAATGAGTGTATCTCAAGATATTTTATTTTTTTTTACTATTTGTGCCTACAAATGAACAACTTTTTTTAACCTTTTTTGAAAAATTGAGTATGAATGTATGTAAACAAACTGATTCTTCACGAATCGATATAATACTATTGCATCTATTCATTCATTCATTTCATTGCTGATGAGAATCCTTTTTGTAGGTGCCACATGTTTTGAGTTATACCAGTTTTTCGAAAACCTTAAAGGGGAATCCGAAAATAGAGGCCCGGTTTTCCATTACAAATGGCACAATTTAGATTTTGACTTAATTATAACGGGTTTGGGGACTACTTTTACAACCTATTATTTGACGAAGGCCCTCAATCTCCGGAAATATGATCTTGTAATTAACGCCGGAATTGCGGGAAGTTACAGGGACGAGTTGTCAATCGGCACAGTAGTTAATGTTAAACGAGAACAGTTCTGCGATTTTGGGATAGAAGAAGGCGGCCGAATTAAGACGGTTTTCGATGCCGGCTTTGTCGATCCCGATGACTTTCCGTTCCATGACGGCATGTTAATTAATCCGAATTCCTTCGATAACCTGTATCTTCCAGTTGTTGATGGAATTACGGGGAATATAAGTCATGGTTCGCCTAATAGTATTGCCAAAATAAGACGGGAATTCGATCCGGATATCGAGTCAATGGAAGGGGCTGCAGTCTTCTATGCATGTCTCAGTGAGAAGGTTCCATTTTTAGAATTCAGAGCAATCTCCAATTATGTCGATATTCAGAACCCGGATAACTGGGATATCCCAACGGCAATCGAAAACCTGACTGACGAACTTTTCAGATTCCTGCGCAACTTCGCAACAGTGAAGCAACTATCATAAATAATTGATTCGCCCATCCTCACGCTTAACGAACCAAACTTTGAGAATTTTCAAAATCATAGAAGATCTGTTTGTAGAGTAAAAGCGTTATCTCAATGCTATTCCAAAATAATCCGATACTCATTATCAAATGACAGCTTTCCATCCTTTTTCGATCCGTCAGCATTGATAAATCCTGTGATTTTATTGGTTTTTCCTTTTAATATGAGCTGCTCCAAATTGCCTTCAGACAACGGTTTGCCCATAAAAACAAAGGGTACCCGCAACTGGCAACCGTTGCGAAACTCAGCGCATCCCCAGGCTGATTTGCCTTTGATAATAAGTCCTTTTTTACATCCCGGACAAAACAGTTCTTCGGGGGCTTTCTGTTCAAACGTAAGACTGAAATCGCTACTCAACAACACATTACCCACGATACTTTTACCTTCGGCATCAACCGATTTGATTTCGCCACTTCTTCCTTTCTGACACAATGTCTTAATTGCAGTATCGCTCAGTTTCTTTCCGACAAAATCGAACGGAATTCGGAAATCACACCCATCACGATAGGCTGTACATCCCCAAACTGTATTTCCCCTGACCACCTCACCTTTTTTGCACTTTGGGCAAACAATAGACTCTTTGACTGCAGGAGGTTTTGGGACACTCTCTTTTTCGATTTTAGTGATCGTTTCAACTGTTGCTTTCTCCTCAGAAGCACTAACGGTAATTGACTTACCAGATGACTGTTTCACCTGCATTACAATTTCCTTAACCATCTCTTTGAGTTCGACCATGAAAGCGGCAATCTCATATTTTCCCTCTTCAATCAGCCTCAATTTCTTTTCCCACAATCCGGTTAATTCTGCTGATTTTAAAAGCTCATTTTCAATGGTCCCAATTAACTCAATACCGGTAGGATTTGCAATAATTTTTTTCTTGTCACGACGGATGTATTTGCGCCGGAACAGCGTTTCGATAATATTTGCTCTCGTGGATGGACGACCAATGCCATTCTCTTTGAGTAAGTCACGAAGTTCTTCATCATCTACACTTTTACCGGCAGTCTCCATGGCACGCAACAACGTGGCTTCGGTATAATGTTTCGGAGGTTGCGTCATCTTTTCGGCCAATTCGGGCTCATGCGGTCCGTGCTCCCCTTTTTCGAAAACAGGGAGGATGTTTTCATCGGCCGAAGCTTTACCTGCATCCTCTTTGTAAACCACACGCCAACCGGGTTCGAGAATCTGCTTGCCGGTTACCTTAAATTCAACATGATTAGCTTCACCCAACACTGTTGTATTTGACACCTTGCAATCCGGATAAAAAGCACTGATAAAGCGGCGTGCAACAATATCGTATACCTTCCGCTCGTCCGGATTCAGTGCATTTGAAAGAATTCCCGTTGGAATAATGGCGTGGTGATCCGTGATTTTCTTATCATCAAAAATCTTGGTCGATTTTTTAATTTTAGTGGCGAGTAATGGTGCTGTAAATTCCTGATAAGGAGTTAACTTGGATAGTATCTCCGGTATTTTTTTATAGATGTCTTCCGAAAGATAAGTGGTATCGACACGCGGATAAGTGGTGAGCTTCTTCTCGTATAAGCTCTGAATCAAACGTAAAGTCTCCTCTGCAGTAAATCCAAATTTCCTGTTACAATCAACCTGTAAGGAAGTAAGGTCAAAAAGTCGCAAAGGTGCTTCACTTCCCGCTTTTATCTCGTAGGAGACAATGTAAAACTCGTGGCCGATAATCTCGGATAACTTTACCGAAGCCTCCGCCTGCGTTCCAAACCGGCCGGAAGTAGTGGCAAAAATTACTTCACGATATTTTGTTTTCAGCTCCCAAAATGGTTCCGGTTTAAAATTATCGATTTCGAGTTGCCGTTTTACAATCAAAGAAAGTGTTGGTGTCTGAACCCTTCCGATCGATAACACCTGTTTGTTTTGGCCATATTTCAGTGTGTAAAGGCGTGTTGCATTCATCCCAAGCAGCCAGTCACCAATGGCCCGGGCACTCCCTGCAGCATAAAGTTTATCGAATTCGCTGC
>JANYLE010000232.1 GCA_025363795.1 Mariniphaga sp.
GTGGGAGAGTAGGCCGCCGCCAACCTTATTCCTGGCCCGGAGTCTTTTATTAGACTCCGGGCCTTTTTGCGTTTTAGCCGCGGGCAACCCGCCAACCAATCCAATAACCAACTTCGGGCAACAAAATTATACCTGGAATCAGGCCGCTAAATGTTTTCTGAGGAGTGAGAGGCTCACTTATTTCTTTCCTTTATTTTATCCGGATCTTGTCTGGTGTCAAATATATCTGTAATATAAATCTTGTTGGTTTGGATCTTATAGATTATTTTGTAGTTGTCTTTCACAATGTACCGATGACCGCTCTCCATTTCTTTTAATAATTCTTCGCTCTGTCCTATATGGGCGTGTTGCTCTAATTGACGGGCAGCAGCAAGAATATTATCACGGACATTATAAGCAATTGTAATACTTACATTCTCATTATAATACTTGTAAATATCATAAAGTGAAGCCAACGCTGATTTAGTCCATAGCACCTTCATCTTTACCAACGTTGAGACAATTTTTCAGCATCCTCCTGCGAATAAACATCGCCATTCTCAATGTCTTTATCAGATAGCTCTGCCCTGGTAACTAATTCCTGTTTTGTCAGTTTCTTCAAAGCAGGCTTATGCAATGATGTATTAATAAGATCTTCAACTTGTTTTAAAATCTCATCATCATTGAGCGTAATTACCTGTTCAATTATACTCAGTTTTCTTTTTTGAATATTTAGCTGGCTCATGACCGATTTTTTTTCAAAGTTATGATTTTTACAAATGATTCAAAATTGTGAGTAGCAACTCCTGGTGGTTCAATTGTAGGCTAATACCCGCAAAGAGATTAGGCAAACATCGGTAAAAGCCTTGTTTCACCATTGAATGCAAAGAATTGCCCGAAAACTCCGAAAAGGAATCGAACAATCCTTCCTTGTTATTTGGATAAATCAAGACTAACACCGGATACAAAAATCCGCAATATTCATTTATGAATTTAGAGAAGATATTAATCAAAGATTTGTTATGATTCAAGATAATATCTTTTCAATTGTTTTTAAAGAATAAAACAGGAAGTAGGTCATTCTAATGGTGCTCACATTTTTTGTTTGTGAATTACAAAATCTCTACATTTAAAGCAGTAGGCAATTCAAACTCACTTTAAGCCACCAGTTCATATTTAATTTAATGGTCTGCCTATATTAAAAGTGACCGGGCAAGTGTTCAAATCAAAAACACTCACCCAGCCACTGTCGAATAACCGTGAGGGCTTGACTTGTTCGTGAACTGAACAGTCAAGCCCTCATTTTGTATCAGCTCAATTATTTTCTTCGGGGCCTTTTGGCGTTTTGTCTTTGGGTTGATGACGCCCTTTGATTTTTCGAATTGCAAACCAGCCATCAATAAATGCATCAGCATCATCGATCATCCCTTCGAAAGCATCGTCCAGTTTGTCGAGCAAAATGCGGCCTTCGGCAATCACTTCCTTGATCGAGCGTCTGGCGCTCTTACGATCGTTGGTGATGATGCCTATCGTTGGCTGCATTTTTTCAAGAGCCGAAAGTTCAGTGGTAAGATTTTCCAATTCATCGATGGTAATACCATAATCAGCTGTTTTTGGAAGATATTCAATGCCACGTTTTAAAATGGTGCTGCATTTGATCAGCGCTTCCTTCTCGGGTAAGAGCACAAATGCAGATTCGGGAACATCAATATCATTCAATAACACTTTGTCGCCATTGTTTTTGGCATAAAACGAAAGCTTCCGTCCCAGTTTATAAATCTTCCGGAAAAATGCGGCCAGTTGCTTGTTCTTCTGGTCAACATATCCTCCCGGATCATTCGCATCCTGCGCTTTAAAAGCAAGGTCCAATTCCTGCTCGTTTCCTTCGAGCGCATCAACATCGACAGCAATAACTGCCAGGTTCATCCATACATTTTCATTTTTGTGTAAATAGGAAACCGATTCTTTCAGCATTTCCCAAAAAGTTTTTTCTCTTAATTCCATAAAAATTATTTTTTAGTTAGAATATAATTTCTAATACTGTTTAAGCATAAAAAGGTTTCCTAAGACTGTCAATTTTGTTAGTTTTTTTTAATTCAATACCCTTATTTAGAGTGATTAAAAATAATAATTCGTTTTTATTTAAATTAAACTCCTTGGTACATTATCGTATAGTACCCGGTAAATGCAGCATTGAGCTTATAGTAATATGGGACATCCCCTGAACACTCCCATCATCGCAGAGAAAGGCTCATCAATAGTTTCCAAAATAGGTGGTGCATTCGGTAAAGTAGTGCAAACATCAAAAATGGTTGTGTGATTATGCTGTAAAGCAGTGTAAATGGTTAAAAAGGTTGTGTAAACATGCTGTAAAGCAGTGTTAATGGTTAAAAAGGTTGTGTAAACATGCTGTAAAGCAGTGTAAATGGTTAAAAAAGTCTTGTAAACATGCTGTAAAGCAGTGTAAATGGTTAAAAAAGTTGTGTAAACATGCTGTAAAACAGTGTAAGTGGTTAAAAAGGTTGTGTAGATATGCTTTAAAGCAATATTGAAGGGTAAAATGGCTGTCTGTTAATGCGGCAGGGCAGTGTTGATAACTGGAAATGGGGTGCTTTTCAATTAAAATGGTAAGAACAAAAGGCTATGATTTGAGTGTCAAATCACCGAATTATCGAATCAAAAAATTCCTATATTTGTACGCTTCAAAAAAGGGAGTTTTTTTAATGCTATGAGTAACAAATTCAGGGAGTACAAGGAGTTTGACCTTTCAAAAATTAATCAAGATATTCTCAAAATCTGGGAACAAAACGACACGTTTCATCAATCGATAGCAGCCCGTGCCGGAAGGCCGACTTTTGTTTTTTACGAAGGCCCGCCATCTGCCAATGGATTGCCTGGTATTCATCACGTGGTTTCAAGAGCAATAAAAGACATTTTTTGTCGGTACAAAACGCAACAGGGATTTTTAGTGAAACGAAAAGCTGGTTGGGATACCCACGGACTTCCCGTAGAGCTTGCTGTTGAAAAAATGTTGGGCATTACGAAAGAAGATATTGGCAAAACCATCTCTGTTGAAGATTACAATGCCGCCTGTCGCAAGGAGGTGATGAAATATACCGATAAGTGGGAAGACCTCACGCGTCAGATGGGTTATTGGGTCAATATGGATGAACCCTACATCACCTACGATAGCCGTTATATTGAAACGTTGTGGTGGCTCCTGAAAGATTTATACAAGAAAAATCTGATTTATAAGGGCTATTCTATCCAACCCTATTCACCGGCTGCAGGTACCGGATTAAGTTCGCATGAATTGAACCAGCCCGGTTGCTATCGCGATGTGAAAGATACAACTTGTATCGCGCAGTTCAAGGTGATCCGAAATGAGAAATCTGAGTCGTTATTTGACGGCGTTGAAACCGATCTCTTTATTCTGGCCTGGACAACTACGCCCTGGACGTTGCCTTCCAACACCGCTTTAGCTGTCGGAACAGGGATCCACTATGTGAAAGTAAAAACATTTAATCCATATACTGCCGAACCTGTTACTGTAATTTTGGCGAAGGATTTATACAGAAACTATTTCTCTGAGAAGAACGAAGATTTACCTTTCGCAGACTATAAAGAGGATGGGAAGAATATTCCTTTCCGGTTAATGAATGAATTTAAGGGAAAGGACCTTGTTGGTGTCAACTATGAACAGCTGATGCCTTGGGTTAAACCGATGGGCGATGCCTTCAGGGTGATTGCAGGTGACTTTGTAACGACCGAGGACGGTACCGGAATTGTCCATATTGCGCCAACATTTGGTGCAGACGATGATCGTGTGGCAAAACAAACTGGTATTGCTCCACTGATGCTGATTGATAAGGAGGGGAAACAACAACCGATGGTCGATCGTCAGGGACGATTCTTCCGGTTGGAAGATCTTTCGGCTGATTTTGTAGCAACCAATATGGATGTGGCTCTTTACAGCGAATATGCCGGTCGTTTTGTAAAAAACGATTACGACGATAGCCTGACTGAAAACGATGCTACACTTGATATCGATCTTTCTGTCATGTTAAAGAGAGAGAATCGCGCATTCAGGGTTGAGAAGCATGTCCATAGTTACCCGCATTGCTGGAGAACAGACAAACCGGTTTTATACTATCCGCTTGATTCGTGGTTTATCAAAACCACGGCTGTTCGTGACCAATTGATTGGTTTGAATAAAACGATCAACTGGAAACCTCAGTCGACGGGAACGGGCCGTTTTGGAAACTGGCTCGAAAACCTGGTCGACTGGAACCTGTCACGTTCACGTTATTGGGGAACACCGTTGCCCATCTGGCGCACAGAGGACCGCACAGAAGAAATCTGTATCGGATCGGCCGAAGAGTTAGTCAACGAGATTAATAAATCGGTTGCCGCCGGAGTGATGGAGGCTAATCCTTTCAAGGATTTCGTGGTGGGTGATTTCTCAAAGACGAATTACGAAAAAATTGATTTCCATCGGCCATTTGTCGATGATATTTATCTGGTTTCCCCGAAAGGGGCTAAGATGTTCCGCGAAACTGACCTGATTGACGTCTGGTTTGATTCGGGAGCAATGCCTTTTGCCCAGGCACATTATCCGTTTGAAAATGAGGCGAAATTCAACGAAGTTTTCCCTGCTGATTTTATAGCAGAGGGCGTTGATCAGACTCGTGGATGGTTCTTTACCCTCCATGCCATTTCGACAATGGTTAAAGGATCTGTCTCATTTAAAAATATTATTTCCAATGGATTAGTACTCGATGCCAACGGGAATAAGATGTCCAAACGTCTCGGTAACGGCGTTGATCCGTTCGAAACCATCGAAAAATATGGATCTGATCCGTTACGCTGGTACATGATTACCAATTCGCAGCCATGGGACAATCTTAAATTTGATATGGCGGGTGTTGAAGAGGTTCGGCGCAAATTCTTCGGAACACTTTACAATACCTATAACTTTTTTGCGCTATACGCAAATGTTGACGGCTTTACTTTCAGGGAGGAGCAGATCGCCGAGGAATCACGACCTGAATTGGACCGGTGGATCTTGTCATTGCTGAACAGCATGATTCAGAATGTGACCGAAGCCTATGAAACTTACGAACCTACCCGTGCGGGGAGAGCTATTTCGGAGTTTGTTACCGAAAATCTTTCGAACTGGTATGTGAGGTTAAGCCGCAAAAGATTCTGGGGTGGAGAATATGACATTGATAAGATTTCTGCTTATCAGACACTTTATACCTGTCTTGAGGCGGTTGCCAAACTCGCAGCGCCAATTGCTCCTTTTTTCATGGATCAATTGTATTGTGATTTAAACAGGGTAAGTGGCCACGAAGTTGATGCTTCGGTTCACCTGACCTTTTTCCCAAAAGCAGACGAGAAACTGATTAATAAAGAACTCGAAGAGCGAATGGATATTGCTCAAAAGGTTTGTTCTATGATTTTGGGTTTACGCCGAAAGGAAAAGCTGAAAGTACGTCAGCCTTTGGCCAAAATTATCGTGCCGGTACTCAACGAAAACTTCCGCAAACAGTTCGAAGCAGTCGAAAGCATTATCCTGACTGAAGTGAATGTGAAGGCGGTTGAATATCTGACCGATGCTGAAGGGGTGATCAAAAAGAAGATTAAAGCTAATTTTAAGGCACTTGGGCCTAAATATGGGAAGCTGATGAAGGCTGTTTCGGTTTTGATCAGTAATATGAATCAGTCGGAGATTGCGTCTTTCGAGCGGTCAGGTGCATTTGATGCATCGATTGACGGTGAGCAGGTCACACTCTCCCTGGAGGATGTGGAAATTCATTCAGAAGACATCCCGGGACTCCAGGTTGCCAGCGAAGGTGCGCTTACTGTGGCGCTCGATATCAATGTAACACCTGAGTTACGGTTGGAAGGGATCGCAAGAGAGTTTGTCAATCGTATCCAGAATCTTCGCAAGGAGTGCGATTTTGAAGTAACCGACAAAATCATTCTTAGAATTGTGCATCATCCAGATCTTAGTGAAGCCTTGACGAAGTTCAAGGAATATATAGGTAATCAAACACTTGCATCGCGAGTAGAATTGATTGATCAGTTGCCCGAGGGAACTGGGAAACTGGTGGAGATAGAAAAAGGGATAGAAACATTTATCCAGGTTGAAAAGGAAATTTTATAACGATTGTTATTTATCTGTTGGTAAATAATTCTCGTTTCATTGAGATAAATTGTGTTTTAATAAGTTATTTTTACAACAAACCCTAATGCTATGAGTGAGAAAACGCGATATTCAGATGAAGAACTAATTGAGTTCAAAGAGCTAATCCTTGATAAGCTTCAGAAGGCCCGTCAGGATTATACATTATACAAAAATGCCATTACCCATGGTGACGGCAACGATACTGAGGATACTTCTCCAACTTTCAAAGTTTTGGAAGAAGGTGCTGCTACTTTGTCGAAAGAGGAGGCGGGTAAACTTGCTCAAAGACAATTGAAGTTTATCCAGTATCTCGAAGCGGCTTTGGTTCGGATTGAAAATAAGACTTATGGTATTTGTCGTGAGACGGGTAAGCTGATTTCAAAAGAACGGCTTCGTGCAGTACCTCATGCTACGCTTTCTATTGACGCAAAGAATAATCAGCGTTAATAAATTGGGTGTTATTCCGGTAAAAGTTTTTATGTCCGTAAATTTTTAATAAAATTCGGGGTGTTCTTACATGCCCCGATTTTATCGTTATCAAGTCAATACTTTCTTTATGAGTGCAAAGACGAAGTCGATCCTTATTGTAATTCTTGTTCTGTTTTTCGATCAGCTACTTAAGTTTTGGATCAAAAGCCACATGATGCTGGGTGATGAAATAATTATCGCGAAAAACTGGTTTATTATCCATTTTGTAGAGAACAATGGGATGGCTTTCGGCCTTGAATTTGGCAACAGTATCGGCAAATATTTTCTCAGCGTTTTTCGCATCGTTGCAGTTGGTGCCATTGGTTGGTATCTTTCGAAATTGTGGAAAAGAGATGTGCCATTTGGTTTGATTGCCTGTTTTGCCTTAATCATGGCCGGAGCAATTGGCAATATCCTGGACAGCGCATTTTACGGATTGATTTTTAACGAGAGTTATGGACAGGTGGCTACTTTATTCCCTGCAAATGGTGGCTATGCTGGTTTTCTGCAAGGACGCGTTGTTGACATGTTCTATTTCCCATTGATATCAGGTAATTATCCTTCCTGGATTCCTTTTGTCGGTGGCAACGATTTTATTTTCTTCCGTCCTGTGTTTAACATGGCTGACTCGTCAATAACAGTCGGGATTATTTCGATACTGATTTTTTACAGACGGTTCTTTGATGAGAAACATGCTCCTAAAGCGCAGCCGGTTACCAACGCGACGAATCCGGAAGTTTTAGCTGACGAAACGAGTCATGACAAAATGATTAGCACGAATGAGGAATGATTATATCCCAAATTCCGGAAAGCAGTAAAACTCAAATTATAAACCGTTGAAAAGTATTTGAATTAACAAGGGTTAAAATAGTGATTCCTATATCATTTGATTTTCATCAACTTCGGATAGCTTTTGGTTTCCTTTCGTTCTAAATTAATTAGCAGATACGTTTTTCGCTCCCCTTTAATGCGGTAAATCAGTTGATCGCGCTCTCCGGTCACTTCACTTCCGATCCTGATTCGTGACAATCCGATCGGAAGAATGCTTTTTATAATAAGATCGCTTTTTTCTTTGGTAATAAAAGCGGGAAGCTTCACCCCATTAAACACGATCGAATCGAATTCGATCCCTTTTTGCAAACAATTTATCCTCAGTACGATATCGATACCGCGCTCCTTTTCGCTCATTACCCAGGGTTGATAATAAGATGAATTTATTCTGAATGGTGTGCGATTTTTCTTATTGATTGTTTGACAGCTGGTTAAACAGATTACGATCAAAAAAATAAGATAACTAAAAATAGGTTTTTTTAACATTGCCACCAGGAACCTAAGTGAAATATAAACGTTTATTTAGCTGTAATATTAGGAATTAATATTTGCTATTTTAGACGTCTCATTAAAATTTGATTTGCCATGAAAAATATACTTAAATATACGATCAAATTTTCCTTTTTCTTGCTTATAAGTATTGTGTTGGTTAACTGTAAGAAGGATGTCGTTGTTACTAAACCGGTAGTTGTAACTCCAGTGGTAATTAAGGAGGCGACAGATGTGAACAAATTTATTTATAATGGGCTGAAAGACTATTATTTATGGGAGGATCAAATCCCAAGTCTCACATCAACGAAATACTTGATAAAGGATTCACTGAATGCCTTTTTAAACACCTATACTGATCCTCAAAAGCTGTTTACGGACCTGCTTTATAAGTACAAAACCGTCGATAAATGGTCATTTATCGTTGATAATTCTGCAACTATTGATAATTGGATACAGGGAATTTCTGAAACGATGGGGTTTGATTTCATGCTGAGCCGAATAGGGACAAGCGATGATGTTTTTGGATTTGTGCGGTACGTTTACAAAGGATCACCAGCTGAGAAGGCCGGTATAAAGCGTGGAGATCTTTTCCTGAGCGTGGACGACCAGCGGCTTACAATTTCAAATTACCAGACCCTTTTGTTTACCAAAGTGACTTATAAGCTTTCTATGGCTTCAATTACAGGAACTACAATTGCGTTGAATGGTAAATCGTTTACGATGACGGCGATTCAGATGCAGGAGAATCCAATTCAACTTGATACAGTACTGAATGTTAGTAATTACAAGGTTGGCTACCTTGTTTATAACGGTTTCAATTCGGATTATGACCTTCAGTTAAATCAGGTATTCAAGAAATTCAAAGATGCCGGCATCGATAAACTCGTCATTGACTTACGTTATAATGGAGGAGGATCGGTTCAAACGGC
>JANYLE010000257.1 GCA_025363795.1 Mariniphaga sp.
AAACATTGAGAAAAAGGATGGATCGACATACACACCCTCTTCATAGATTTCTTTGCCATTCAGCGAGAATAATACCCGGTTGCTCCATGTACTTCGTGCCGTGTTTTTGATTCCCGGAATTTCGGATTTCATCCCCTGTGCGAGCAGACCAGGTGTTGCGTCGAAAGTAAAGGTGGTGCCGTTATACGTCTGGCGGTCTTTTACCTTATAAAGATTTTCCCTGTTGCTGAAATAATGATCGAAAGTCAGTTCATCTTCGACCCACAGAAAAATCAATGCCGCGCAGGCAATTCCGATAGCAAGGCCCCCGATATTTAATAAACTGTATCCTTTGGTCTTCCAAAGATTCCTGAATGTTGTTTTAAAATAATTTTTAAACATCTCTTTATTTTATTCAGTTCTTAAACACTTTACAGGATTGGCGATGGCTGCTTTAAATGCTGTAAAACTGATCGTTATCAATGAAATCATGAGCGCGATTACTCCTGCCGCTACAAACACCCACCAGCTGATATTTATCCGATAGACAAAATCCTGCAACCATCTGTTCATAGCCCACCACGCAATTGGAATTGCAAATGCCATTGAAACCAGTACCAGTTTTAAAAAATCTTTTGATAGCATAGCAACCAGATTGGTGATGGTTGACCCCAGCACTTTTCTTATTCCAATTTCTTTAATGCGTTGCTCCGTCATGTATGTTACCAATCCAAACAATCCCAGGCATGCAATAAGAATTGCGATGATTGCAAAACTCATTCCTAATTGTCCTGTGCGCTGTTCGACCCGGTACATATTATCAAATTCATCGTCCAGAAACTTGTAATTAAAGGGCATGGCAGGAGTCATTGTTTTCCATTTGTCTTCTATTTTTGTTACAAGCTCTTTGATATTGCCGGTATTAACTTTAAATGCTGTGACCCAGTTGGGTTTACCAAAACGAAAGCATAAAGGGCCAATGTTCTGCCTTAATGATTCAAAATGGAAATTCCTGACTACGCCAATAATATGGTAAGTTGTCAATCGTTGTGTATTCTGATCCTGGAATAAAGTATACAGGTTTTTATCTATCGGGTTTTCATAGCCCAATAAACCGGCAGTTGTCTCATTGATGATTAAAGCCGTCGTATCTGTTCCAAATTCTCTTGAGAAATTCCTGCCCTTAACCAATTCCATACCCATCACGTTGATATAATCGTAATCAGCCAGCCAGGTTTGCATATTTAAACTATTCTTCGAATCCATCACAGCTTCTTTTGAGTAGCTGTTATCGGTCCGTGAAGAACTGGATACAGGCAAATAACCTGCATAAGCGCTTCCGGTAACACCGGGAAACTTTAACACTTCATTTTTAAATGCTTCGGTATTATTTCCCAAACTGCCTGTACCATTTACGATCAGCACCTGCTCTTTATTAAAGCCGAGTTTTTTTGTTTGTATATAGTTTAGCTGGCGATAAACAACCATCGTTCCCACGATAAGAAATATGGAAGTAGCAAACTGGAATATTACCAATACATTACGCAGGTTACTTTTTTTGAACCCATTGTTTATTTTTCCCTTCAATACAGTAATAGGTTTAAAGGAAGAGAGGTAAAAAGCGGGGTAGCCGCCAGCAAGCAAACCAACTAAAAATGGCAATGCAATAAGGGATACTAAATATTTTGTCTGAAACAATTCTGTTATGGATAGCTGCTTTCCGGATAAATTATTAAACCACGAAATACATAGCCAGGCAATTACAACCGCAAAGAGCGTTGAAATGAAAGCCGTTAAGGTCGATTCGGCTAAAAATTGTTTTATCAATGACATCCTGTCTGAACCGATCACTTTTCGGATTCCCACCTCTTTTGACCGGCTCGAAGAACGTGCCGTTGAAAGATTCACAAAATTGATACAGGCCAGTAACAATACAAATAACGCAACTGCAGAGAAAATATATACATACTGGATATTTCCATTTATACCCATTTCGGCAGTGCGATCGCTGTGCAGATGGATATCCGTTAAGGGCATAAGGCTATAGACCAGTTTATTCCCTGCTTTGTTAAATTCATCCATGGATTTAATATTCATGTATTGCTTCGCCTGGGGTAAAATGTATTTGTCGATTACCTGTGCGAAATTTTTTTCAAATGCCTTGTAATCAGTGCCCGGTCTCAATAAAATATATGTCTGAAAATTATGGCTTATGAAATTACCCCATGGATACTGCACATTGTGCATTGAAAAAATAAAATCAAAATTAAAATGGGAATTATGCGGAGTATCCTGCACTACTGCGGTAATTTTATAAATCGTATTTTTATTTTCGTCTGTTTCAAGGCTTTTGCCAACCACATCGGTTGTTCCGAAATATTTTAAAGCGACAGATTTGGTAATTACTACAGAGTTAGGATCACTCAACGCCGTTTTGGGCTCACCGGCAATAAAATTGAAAGTAAAGACATTGAACAAGGTGGAATCTGCATGCGCAACATTATCTTCGCGAATGTATTCGTTCCCTTTTTTTATCATCCGGTAACCGTTCGAATTATAAAACCGGACATATTCTTCCACCTGGGGATAATCTTTTTTCAAAATTTCACCAAGCGGGTCCGGGGTAACAGCGAGGTGCAGATTATTCCCTCCGAATAACAGATCAGAGTTAACCCTGTAAATCTGATTGGCTTTTAAGTTATAGCGGTCATAACTTAACTCATCCGCCACATACAGGGCAATCAATATAAAACAGGCGAGGCCCGATGCAAGACCAATAATATTTATTAAAGAAAAAGTCTTGTTCTTCAATAAATTCCTCCAAGCTATAATGAAATAATTATTTATCATGGCTTTCAGTTTATTCAGTTCTTAAACTCTTCACAGGGTTTGCAATAGCCGCCTTGATCGCCTGGAAACCTACAGTGAACAAGGCTATCATCAATGCAGTGACAGCCGCCAGTGCAAACATCCACCAGCTGATGTCAATCCTGTAGGCAAAATTCATCAGCCATTTGTTCATCGCCCACCATGCTACAGGGGTGGCGATAACAACAGCTACAAGTACCAGTTTCAAAAAGTCGATCGATAACAAATTAACGATAGTAGCTACACTTGCACCCAATACTTTACGGATCCCAATCTCTTTGGTGCGCTGCTCTGACGTAAACATGGCCAATCCGAATAACCCAAGGCAGGCAACAAAGATGGTCAGGCCAGCAAAAATGCCCAGTATCAGGCCAACCTTCTGTTCCGATTGATAGGTATTGTTAAAACGATCGTCCAGGAAAGAGTAGGTGAACGGCTCTTCTGTACCAATTGCATTCCAGCGCGCTTTTAGAACAGCAATTAGCCCGGAGACATCGGTCGTTTTCAGTTTTACAATCATCATTCCCTGATTGGGAGAGAGCCTCATAACAAGCGGTGATATGAGTTCGTGTAACGACCTGAAATGAAAATCCTTCACAATACCGATGACATGATAGGTGATGTTCTCGCCATTGTGTAGCGTTGTTGTAATCGTATGTCCCGGTGCATTTTCTCCCCAACCAAAAACTTTGGCGGCAGATTCATTGATCACTACCCCGGAAGAATCACTTGCAAATTCCTTTGAGAAATTCCTTCCGGTGAGTAACTGGATGCCAAGAGTTGAAATATAGTTTTCATCGACATCGTACCTTAATGTCTTCACCATCTGATCGGGGTTTTCGCCGGGATATACAAAAAAATTATTGTTGTCGCTCGGACCGGCAGGTAAATATCCTGAGTGTGTGATGCTCAGTACCCGGGGGTCGCCGGAGAGCTGATCGCTAAACACAGCAGCGTTTTTTCCAAGCATCCAGGTAGGAATGATCATCACCTGTTCCTTATCGTAACCGAGTTTTTTATGCTGGATATAGGAGAGCTGTTTATACACCACTGTGGTAACCACAATCAATGTGATTGAAATAAAGAACTGGAAAACGACCAGTCCACTGCGTAATCCGACACTACTTTTCCCCGACATAAACTTTCCCTTGAGCACGGTGGCCGCTTTAAAAGAGGAGAGATAAAAGGCGGGATAGCTTCCCGCAAGAATACCGGTAACCAGCAAAAACAAAAGTAAGCCAGGTAATAAAAATGGATGATCTGCAAACTGGAACGTCAGGTTTTGTCCGGCAAGGTTATTAAAAACCGGCAATGCAAGGTACACGAAAACAATGGCAAGCAAAAAGGCAAATGCTGTAATTACAACAGATTCGAGGAGGAACTGCCATACAAGGTCTTGTTTCAGTGAACCCAATACCTTGCGGATACCCACTTCGCGCGAACGCTTTGACGCTCCGGCTGTCGAAAGATTCATAAAATTGATACAGGCAATAAGCAGCATAAATAAGGCAATGGCGCCAAAAATATAAACGTAACGAACATCACCCGCCGGACTCAGGTCATTGGCAAAATCGGTACTAAGATGAATATCTGTCAGCCGTTGCAGATGAAAACTAAGATTATTCCCTTTTTTCCTGAAATCCGGTAATGATATATGCATTGCCAGTAACATTTGTGGACCAATGTATTTATCCACCATTCCCGGAAGTTTGGCTTCCAGACTTTTGTAATCGTGCCCATCCTTCAGTACGATGTATGTATAAAAGTTGGAACTCATCCATGAAGGCTCCTTTGAATCAGGCAAACCCGTCATCGAAGCAAACAATTCGAAATGAAAATGAGAATTAACGGGCACTTGTTTAATTACGCCGGTTACTTTATAAGCTGCTTTGTCGCCTTCCTTAAAGCTGATTACCTTTCCAATCGGATCCTCATTTCCAAAATACTTATGAGCAAGGGCCTTTGTTATCACGACTGTATTGGGGGCTGCAAGGGCCGTTTTGGCATCACCTTCAATCAACGGGAGGGTAAATATCCCGAAGAAATTGGGATCTACAAATGCAAAAGCATCTTCTTTAAACGATTTATTGCCGCAGATCAAACGGGGTTTACCATAATCCCTGATTCGGGTAGCATCGAGTACTTCCGGAAAGTCGGCTTTCATTGTTTGTGCAACAGGAGGCATGACAGTTGCTTCATTGAATTTTTCTCCGGCAGCCGAACCCTGGAACGTAACGCGTACGATGCTGGATGATTTTACGTTAAAGCGGTCGTAACTGAGTTCATTATAAACAAAAAGTAGAATGATAAGGCAGGTTGTAATGCCGATGGCCAGACCAAGAATATTGATGGTCGAAAAACCTTT
>JANYLE010000287.1 GCA_025363795.1 Mariniphaga sp.
TTGTTTGTGTTTGCCTGATAATCGTAGTAGTTCATATCCAGCGTGATCTGGTGACCTGCCTTCTTCATGTCCTTTTTATAGAAGATCGAATAAAACTGACCATTGCGCGAGTCATGAGATTTGGTGTCCGAAGTAAAACTATTCGTTACCTGATCATTATCAGTCATCTGGTTTTTAAGATTATAATCCATATTAAACTGAGACGGATTATAATTGGCGTAAAAATTAAAAGTGTTTTTGTCATTAATAAAATAGTCAAAACCATAATGAATAGTTGCAACACCGAAGCTAAATTTGCCATCACCATTTGATCGGTACTGACTTAAACCGCTCTCACGACTGAAGTCCTTTGAATTTTGAAAACCCTCAAAATGGCTGTTAACAGAACTAAACAGCCTGAATTTCCCTGTTCCATAGTCAATTGATGCAAATGACGAGGAGATATAATGATCACTGTTGGTTGGTATCTCCAAATCCGCAGAACCATTGATTCCCTGCCGTTTTTCTTTCTTGAGAATAACATTAATAACTCCTCGTACCCCGGCATCGTATTTCGAAGATGGATTGGTGATCACTTCCACTTTGTCGATACTCTTGGGATCGAGCTGGGCAATAAAGCTATTATCCCGCTCCTTGCCGTCAATCAGAATCAGAATATTGGTGTTACCCTGAAGGGAAACGTTATTACTTAAATCTACCTGAATAGATGGGATACGGCGTAAAATATCAGTTCCTGATCCTGCAACTTTGACGGCAGACTCCGGAATCGTATAGACAGTGCGGTCTACGCCCTCGACTCCTTTCAGCCGTTCGCCAACCACTTCAACCTGTGCCAGCGTTTTGGTATCCTCCTCCAATAAAATTTTACCAGCATCAACAACACCCTTGTTCCCGTCCAAGGCTATGGTTTTACTTCGGATATCCTTAAATCCCAAATATTTCACTTCATAGAAATAAGTTCCCTTGTTGAGATCATTAAAGGCGAACAGGCCATCCTGATTGGTAACGATTCCTGTCTTTACAGTGGAATCGGGTAAAGAGTACAATGCAACAGTAGCATATGAAACAGGATTCGAGGTGGCAGGATCGGTAAGTGTTCCTTTAATTTGATTTTGAGCTAACCCCATAAAAGGTAAAAGCGCAAGTACTAATGTAATAAGATTTGGTCGCATAATATGAATTTAAAAATTTTGTAATTCTGACACTCCTCTATCATCATTCGTACCAAAATCCATATTACAATATATACCAAATACTTAAGTTAAATATTAAATTCGCTGAGGTTCTATACACTAATCCGATACTGGACATCTGTTGTTCAATATCGGACACAAACATTATTTGAATTAGTAAATTTGGGATATGCAGGAGGAAAAATTCATGCTCCTGCCCTCTCCCAATAATTTTCTGGTGGTTGGGTATACTTATAAATTATATATCCGGGGCAAAATCATTTGACGAATGAACTGCACATTTAAATCCAATGCCTTGCTATATATCTGATTAGGCATTAAAAAGACCATCAATTGCAGTAATTGCATCCTGGTTAATTGCATATTGCAAACGATAAAATGAAATCCCTTCGATCCAGGTAAAGAATTGAACCACATTTGCAGAAGTTGGATTGACCCAGGTTTCAGGTAAGAGCAATTGAATTGCCTCCCGCTCATCAATTTCCTCAAAAATAAATGGTTCATCTTCAGAATAGGACATGAAAACCAAAGCTTTTACAGGAAAGGCAGTATGTTCACCAGGTCGGTTGTTGATCACAGGCAGGTGACGAACGATTTTACCGGTGGCAGCTTGCTCAGGAAGAATCTCTTTTAATGCAGGGTAATAAGACTCAAGTGTTTTTAATGATCCCTCTTTCACCGAAATTGCCAAAGGAAGACGATAAACAAATCCATTATTCTGATTGACAGCATTGAAATCATCCGATAATACCATAAAGCCACTTGCCTGCAAAATGGCGGACAAGGTGCTTTTGCCGCTTCCGGCCTGTGCGGGGAAAACAATCGCCGATTTACCGTCCGAAACAGCTGCAGAATGCAGGGTGACCATCCAATCTTCGTCCGCAATTCCATAAAGTACGCTAAACAGCTTTTGAGAAACTGCTCCACGAAGATAATGGCTGTTTTCTGATTTGAAAGCTTCAACGGCTTTCCCGTTATGACGGAATATCAATAAACCATCCTGTTCAAAGACTTCGAAAAGATGTTCCGCATTCTGGGAATCGGTTTCAAGATGGGCCATTGTCGGGTGAAAACAACGTATGAGCCACTCACTACCATACCTGAAACGAAAGAGTGTTTCACCAATCAGGTAAAATTTTTCGGCAAATAAAGAGAACAGGTATTCATCGAATTCAGGAACTAATGCCGGTTGCAGATAAGGCAAATTGGCCGGATCATTTAACTGAACAATCCCCTCAATAATCTCATTCACAAATTTCTGACTATCAGCTTCTGTAAGATTATAAGTTGATGACATGTAATCAAAAATAGCTTCGGCTGACCAATCTTTGACATACCGGTCGAATACTTCCCATGCCGGTTGCTCCAGAAGGACAAAAGATCGGGATGAGGCAAACCATAAGGCAGTTGAATCACCAATTCGTTTACTAACTGTAACAATCTCCTCTTTTCTGCTTCTTTTCAATTCAACACTGATTTAATGATGCCAATTTGGGTATTTAAATGTCAGGCAATTTACAAATTATTGAACCGCCCGCAACACCCGGAGATTTGTTTTTGAGATAGTACCACTTCAGATTTCTGACGATGCAGTTGTGGGCAACAAACGGAAGTTAAACTGTCCAAAATCTTCTGAATATATTTGTCAGAGATACCAGAAGGGACACATCAGATTTACTAAAGTTAGACGACCATCTGTGAGCAAACTGACATTATATATTCACAAGCGAAAAGCATAAAATATATCTTCCTGATATTTAAATAGATGATTAGAGACTTATCTTTATATTCTCATGAAAAGCATCCTGAAAAAATCCTATTTTACAAAGGAAGCATAGCCAAAGCAAGCGACAATAGAATACTATCGAAAACTGATATTTTGCTACATTTGTGCCGGAAAATTATGAAATAGACTTGTCCAATGGCCGAAAAACAAGATGATGATTGTTTGGTTCAGTTGCTACAAAAAGGTAATGTTATTGCATTTGATTCACTTTTTGAGTTTTACAGCCCTAAGTTGTTCGGTTTTGCTCTGAAATATTTCAAAAATGAGAGTGATGCAGACGAACTTGTTCAGGATGTTTTCGTGCAGGTTTGGGAACATCGACAATCGCTTAAATCAGAACTGTCATTTAAATCATACCTTTTCACAATTGCACTCAACCAGATTCGAAAACATTTCAACAGAAAAGCGGTATCACTTCGTTACCTCGAAGGTCTCCAGAATGATCCTGAAATAACGAATAATCAAGCCATTCAAGATGAAGACTATGAATCAGTTCTGCAACACGTCAACCTCGTCATCGAAC
Source organism: Mariniphaga sp. (assembly GCA_025363795.1). GTDB lineage: Bacteria > Bacteroidota > Bacteroidia > Bacteroidales > Prolixibacteraceae > JAAFHB01. Next base: position 3,503 of record JANYLE010000287.1, read on the forward strand.
AAATGCCACCGCGACGGCGTGAAATTTTCATAAAAAGCAAAATAGAGGGTAAAAGCTCAAAAGAAGTAGGTGCAGAATTAAATATTTCTGCCGGGACAGTCGATAACCAGGTATCGGAAGCGCTACGCTTTATCCGGTCGCAATTAAAAAATGAAAAACTCGCTTTGCTCCTTTTTGCCGGGCTGTTCTTGTTCTGAAAACACACCTGACAAATTCTTCTGAACTAATTCATCCAATCAGTTCCTCCTTTTTTATAAG
>JANYLE010000338.1 GCA_025363795.1 Mariniphaga sp.
TGACAGGTTGCACCCTCATTTACAGGTGGCAGAAGAAGATTTGTTGCGCGTGGTTACAGAGGCTTGTGTTCAAAGAGGTGGAAAACTGATCATTCCGTCGTTTGCAATCGGTCGTATGCAGGAATTGGTTTACTCATTGAATAACTTTTTCAACGACGGGAGATTACCTAAAGTTCAGATCTATGTCGATAGTCCGCTGGCCATTAATGCGACGGATATCTTCAGGCTACATCCCGAATGTTTCAACAGTGATGTGTTGGAGGTGATCGAAAAAGACGACGATGCCTTCGGATTCAATTCGTTACATTACATTAAAACAGCTGAAGAGTCAAAGAAACTGAATTCCATTAAAAAACCATGTGTAATTATCTCCGCATCGGGGATGATGGAAGCCGGCAGGATCAAACATCACCTGGCCAACAATATTTCCAATCCGAACAATACAATTCTTGGAGTTGGCTATTGCGCTCCCCGTACATTGGGTGCCAGGATACTACGCGGCGAAAGAATGGTTTCCATTTTCGGAACCCAATACGATGTGAATGCTACCATTGAACGCATTGAAGCTTTCAGCGGACATGGTGACTACAGTGAGATGTTATCGTATCTGAGTTGTCAGGATAAGTCACAGATTAAGAAGACTTTCTTGGTTCATGGCGATTATGACGCGCAATTATTCTATAAAGACAGGATGAAAGAAGCCGGGTTTGGAGATATCGAGATCCCAGAATCTGGAAATGAATTTGTGCTGAATTAATTATATCACAGGATGAAAAGATCTGACAGGTTTTGGAAACCTGCCAGATCTTTCAAAATTCAATCAATCTTTTCCCAGATTTCCTCGATTCTCTGGTTATCTGTCATAACTCCAAAGACGTACATTTTACCATCTTTAATTTTCATTTTGAAGACTTGTTCCTTATTAAAATAGGCTCTCATACTATCTCCGCCAAAACCTATTTTTTCGACATAATCTTCACCTACCAAAGTGTAAGTTCCTCCTGCCATTTCACTGACCATTTTATCTTTATTTGAATAATGAATCCAAGTGAAATAAGTTGGTGTAATCAGCTTAATCCTTTGAAAGCCATCGGTGGCAAATTTTATATCGCTTTCACCATACTTGTATGAGACCAATTTCCACGTACCCAGAATTTCAGAGGGCTTTTGTTGGGCATTAACACCTATAACAAATAAAAACACTGATAATAAGGTCATTACAACATTTCGCTTCATAAAAAGATAGTTTAAATAATGATTAATAACGCAAATCTTATGGGATGCAATTTTCCTGCTCTATTTATTTTCTGATTACATACCTGACCAGTTTTGAAAACCGGCCAGGTCTTTCAATTCGATTAAAGTTTAAACTCAATTGGAATCGTATAGGATACATTAACTGCAACACCTTTCTCCTTGCCCGGTTTCCAGTCAGGCATTATACTGACGATCCTGATTGCCTCATCGTTGAGTTCCCGATTACCAAGTCCTTTGACGATTTTTGCATTGGTAACTTTTCCTGTAGGGCTGACGACAAAATTCACAACCACTCTTCCCTCAACTTTGTCAGCCCTGGCCTGCGCTGGATATTTAATATTTGCAGCAATAAAATTCATCAAAGCACCCTTTCCTCCAGGGAATTCAGGCATCTCTTCAACTACTAAATGAACACTATTGCCATCTATATTAGAATCAATTCCAGCCCTGTTCTTTGTCGTAATTTCTATCACCCCATTACTGCCTTTTTCACCATACTTTGCAATGGCTGACGCATCTTTCAGAACATTGATACTCTTAATTTTATCACTCCCAATTGCATCTAATCTGGCTTTGGTGATAAATTCACCATCCAACACAAATAATGGTTCCTTTAATGGATCATTAGTGAAATTGTTCTTCGTGGTAATCCGTATAACTCCATTTTTTGCATTGTCACCGTAGAGACCGGTAGCCGATTGATCCTTTAAAACTTCGATATTTGAAATTTCCTCAGGATTCAGTGCATCCATTTTGGTTTTTTCGATCACTGCGCCATTTAATATATACAATGGTTGTTTATCCGTAAACTTAGAACTGAAAGTGATATGTTTTGTTATTGGAGAGCCAAAAACCACTTGCTTATCAGCCTCAACAGCTGCCTCATCCATCTTAACCAGCATAGCATTTTCTGCATCTGGTTTTACCGTAATGGTTTGATGTCCTGCAAATGAAAATACAAGTTCCCCTCCTTTCGGAATATTTTTTATTTTGATGTCGATCCTGCTGCTTAAGCTCAGTGTAATTGACACCTTAGCCGAAATGGCGGCCGGCAAGCCTACGGTTATTGTTCACGAAGGCGGAGCCGGAGTGGGAGGAATGGCGGCGGAGCTCGGCCTGATATTTTTCTGTTTCGGAAAACGCGGACAACTCTTCCTGCAATCGATGAAACCCATCAGCGGACGAATCACAAAGGGGTTCATTTTCCTGATGATTCCGCCGCTAGCGCTTTTC
>JANYLE010000375.1 GCA_025363795.1 Mariniphaga sp.
GATGATCCTGTTTGTTCTTTAAAGCAGAAACTGTTTGGATATCCGCCCGCCTTGTTTTGATAGAATGCTGCAATATGATTTTATAACCGGACAAATTTATTGATAATAATTCAATGAGGATAAGAAATCGGTAAGAAAGGGTATCGTATAAAAAAAAGAGGGGACATCCCCTCGTGATAATTTTTGAAATGTCCTCTCCAGGCTCGAATTGAGCTTCAAAGAATCAGAGTTGTTTAAAAAAGCTGACCATTCCGCCCATATTAACCTTTACAACAATTCTTTCGGTTCCTTTTGTCAGCTCCACAAAATACATGTCTTCATCATCGAATTGGAGATTATACAATATCATATCCGATTCGTTGAATTCATTGTCATCGTAAAAGATAACGGGCCCGATGGTGTAATCTTTGTACCTGGTTTTGATCTCCTTCTGGCCTTTGGCAGGGAGATCGGCAAAGGTTTTTACGGTAGTCGTTCCAACCAGTGTTCCATAAAAGTCAAAAAAGGCGGTCATTTCTTTTCCGTCTCTCATAAAGGTGGCTTCATCGAAGTAAACAGTGCTTCTCCATTTTACGTTAGGTACATCACCAAAGTTGGAATAGAAACTGGTCAGCGATTTTGGATTTACAGTGGTCGACTCCAATTTCCGAAGTGCTTTCTTTTCCGTCTTTAATTCTTTTTTTTCAGTCTTGATGACTTTTTTGGTCTCTTTAATTGCTTCTTTTTCTTTTACCTGGGCTTGCAATTGTCCAACCGACAAAGCCAGCAGAAGCGTCATTGACAAAATTGCTAACTTTTTCATCACATTGCTTTTTAAATTATTTACGGCTCAAAATTATTTTCCGAAAAATGAAGAAATCATGAAGAAATTAGCAATTCTGAACTGATTAACAGGTGTTAACGAAATTTAGTTGTTTTTTAAACTTAGTGTTTTTCTGAAGTTAATTGGTTAATTCTGATGAGAAATTTTTCCTCAACTAAAATACAGATTTGATACGGTTCCGTGTATGCTCCCAAGCTGGAATTAATTTTATGTCAGTGCAATTATCATTTGCATCATTGCGATTGGAATTCCTGTCAAATCTATCATCATTTACAAAAAAGCTATCGTCTTTCCTGTCAAACCTATCATCTTTATCAAAAAAGCTATCGTCTTTTTAGTTTTGTCTATCATCTTTATCAAAAAAGTTATCATCATCTTCATCAAAACTATCATCATTTTCAAAATGCCTATCATCATTTCCATCATGGCTATCATCTTTTTCATCATGCCTATCAACATTCTTATAATAACGATTATCATTTTCAACATTGCCAATATCCAAATCAATTTTGCTGATATGGTGCACCATTTTTGACCTATCACCACCGATCTGTCATTAGTTACCGGAATTATATTCGGTAGAACAATGCAATTATAGCCATCAGACATCAACAATAAGAGGTTTCTGTCATGTATTATAATTATCTACTGTTTTGTTATGGCTTGTCATCTATAAAAAGCATTTGCAACTAAACTACAGTCTATTGAAGTAAGGGAATATTGCTGATTTAAAAAATAAAATGATCAGCAGCATTTTATTTTTCTGAAATATCATCAAAAATATAAAATCTTATTTTTAAATTTACGCATGGAAACTGGGGTCGGTGGAACGGCAACGGATTACGGCCTAACCTAACACAGACAACTGATAAATCCAGCCATCGCCGGCGTGCGGTCCGGCAGTTAATCTTATATAATAGTAAGCTATGAGAGTACTATCGATTTCACAGCCGGAAACTATCCAGATCGGACAGTATTTGGCAGATTCGTTTTCGCGCGATAAATCCGATTTTATAGGATTCTCGCCCCGTTATGCCGACCCGTTTGCCGTGGAGTTTTCTTCGGCGATCAACACAACTGCAGCTTTACCCACTTCGAAGACACGTAGCGGAGAACTAAAAGCAGTGACGAAAAGAATTCATGATAATTTGAACGACTTTCGCGAACAGTTGGATCATCTTGAATCATGGATTGAATTAAGCAAGGCTCCGCTGACCATTGCAAAGAAGGATTTCGGAATCAAAGCTGTACGTAACACGATCAACAGGGTGCAGGTAGCCGAGTTCACGGCGGCTATGAAAGAGTTATTGATTAATGTACGGGCTAATATCGAACCGTTAACCGAGGTTGGGTTGACGCCGGACTTTGCGGAAACTATCGAAGCTGAAGCGAAGATTCTTTCTGAAGACAAAGTGTTCCAGCACAACATTAAAAGTAACCGGAAACAGTTGACGCAAAATATTTCACTGCAATATAACCAGCTCCAGACCGTGATGCAGCTGATTATGCAGAGTGGCAAGACCATTTACGGAAAGTCGAATCCGGTGCGCATTAAAGATTATACGCTGTCGGATCTGAAACGGAAGCACCGGGAAGCTTTACAACCGGTTACTGCACCTGTGCAGGCATAGTCCGGTAGCAGTTCATCCTGAAATCATATTCGTTGACTAATGCGCAGATCGCCCGTGGGGTCTGCGCATTTATTTGGGTTACGTTCTTGTCTGGTCAACGTGCCGGTATAATTCCCGATTCAAATGGGAGAATCAATGAACACTTTATTTCCCGGAAAATAACCTGAACCGGAAAACAAGCGGAAATTTAACTGTAGGTCGGTGAATACTATTTAGGGATTGCTTAAAAACTCATTAATTATCGATATTGAATACAATAAGTATAGTGAATTAAATAATGTCGTATTTCTTGAATTAAGAAGATGGAGAAATCTATTTTCCTGCTTTGCGAACTTAGCGTCTCTGCGTGAACCTAAAGACAAAGTCGCGCGAAGACGCGAAAGACCGCAAAGAAAAAAATACGACATTATATATTGGCTATTCCTTAAATATCTGATTGAGTAAAAGATATGCAAGGTATTATTCTGTAGTGGTGTAAAAAGCTTGCACTTCAAATAAATGGGTGCGCGAAAAATTATCCCCTGAGGGATAAAATGTGTATAGAAAATATATTGGATAACCGAACATACGACCCTGACCAGGGTCGAACATTTTATTTCAAATCCGTTTCTATAAATATAAGACCTCTCTGAGGTCTTCCAAATATAATTTGAGTTTTTCAGCAGACCCTATTTAAACGGACAGCGAAGGTTTATCCGGCCGGAATGGATTGTATCGCTTTCAAAGAGAATATGCTAATTTATCGTTCCGATTTATTTTACATCGCAACCGGCATTTATTTCCATTGCCTCAATGATTTTATTCCAGTCGTGCTGTTCATTTAAATTCAATAAGTGAGCGTTGGCGCTTTCGAGTAGCTCGCCAAGCTGGTGAAGCATTTCTGTTCCGCTTGCAGCGAAGATATCCCGCACCTCCTTTGTCATGCCGTTAGTTTCAAGGGCTGGCAGTAACAGGCCGGCTTTATCGCCCGAAAGTAGCTGCAATGCACAACCGAGACATTGATAAAACAGGACAGAGTTATAAAGCGAGAGGCGCACAAGATGTTCATCGATGGCGATACAATTTATTTTGAGGGTGAAATATTTCCCTTCGGGAACAATATTGCTGAATACGTCAAGGTTATGTGCCCGGTCAAATTTCGCATTTTTGAATAACACCTCGTCAAGGATTGCAAAGGTCCCTTTTAAGGTGATCATTGTTTCATCGTTGGTGTGGCATTCCAGACCGGGATTATTTAGCAGCCAGGTATTGGCAAGCTCTTCAGGTTTTCGGGATTCAAAATACTGATCAATGATATTTTTGCTGATGGCAAAGGCTATCTCGTCATCCTCCTTGAGATCGCCGGGCATCGTGATGTTAAAAGCGAGGCACTGATCTTTGAACCCGTGAATACTGTTCCATATTGATTTATGCACGATGGGAACAATATGGTGCATCATGAAGAGATCATCCCAGCTTAGACCCTTGTTGTTAAATACAAAACCTGAGCGAACCAAAATTGAAGCTGCGGGAATCATTTCTATGCCAATATCGACATAAATCCGCCATGTATTACGGGGTAAAATTTCATAATCGAAATTACTTGTAAACGTCGCTACAGGTTGCGCCAACTCATTTTCTTCGTTTAATACTTCGCTATGGTTAGTGTTGAAGACTTCAAACCATAAATAGTTTGACCGGTACAATTGAACATTCAGGGTTTTCATAGGAGGTTATT
>JANYLE010000474.1 GCA_025363795.1 Mariniphaga sp.
TTCCGGAATATAAAAATCAGGGCATTATAGAAAAAGAAGAATTTGTACAGATGACCAATAGTAAAATATTGAAAATATGGCTGTTAGTTGTCCTACAAAATTTAATCCCTGATTTTAGGCTTTAAAAGGGGTAAAAATCCAAAAGAATTTTGAAAATTTGTAACAGAAATATCAGTGTTGATATTGTCATAAAATCATGATAATTTAATTAGGCTCAATAATTTAATTCATAAACTAAAAATTGATATCGATGAAAAGCACACTTTTACTTTTGTTTGTTGCTGTTTTTTTCACATTAAACTGTAATGCTGCTCCGAAGAAAAAAGAGGGCAAGAAGGAAAAAGCGGAATTAAATGCACTTACACCTGCAGAAAAGGCTCAAGGTTGGATTTTACTGTTCGATGGAAAAACAAGCGAAGGCTGGCGGGGATATAACAAGACAAATTTCCCTTCAGGTTGGTCTGTTACTGATGCAGCTTTGAAATTAAAAGGTTCAGGCAATGGTGAAGCAGGTGCTACCACCGGAGGCGACCTTGTTTACGGACCACAGAAATTCTCAAATTTCGATCTTAAAATCGAATGGAAAATCTCCGAAGGCGGTAACTCAGGTATTTTCTATTTGGCTCAGGAAGTTCCCGGAAAAGAGATCTGGAGAACAGCCCCTGAATTCCAGGTTCTTGATAACGACCGTCATCCTGATGCAATGCTTGGAAAAGATGGTAACCGTAAAGCCGGATCACTTTATGACCTGATTCCTGCCAAACCACAAAATACAAAACCAGCAGGTGAATGGAACAGTGCTGAAATCATTGTATACCAGGGAACAGTCGTTCACAAACAGAATGGAGAAACAATTTTGGAATACCATCTTTGGACACCTGAATGGAACGAATTGGTAAAGAACTCAAAATTTCCAACCTACAATCCCGACTGGGCAAAAGTAGCGAAAGAGGGTTTTATCGGTCTGCAGGATCATGGCAACGATGTTTGGTACAGGAATATCAAAATCAGGAAGCTTTAATCTGAACAGCATCAACAACAAATAAAATAGTAAAAGCCGGTTTCCCCAAAGGAACCGGCTTTTTTATGCATGGTGTGGGATCAACAATTATCAATACCACTTTTAATTTTCGTTCACCACCTGCTCAATTTCCCCTAATCTCCCCTATCCGGATTGATCATTCAGGTGAATACTCTGATTCGTTGAGTATCTTTTGGTAGTCGTTTTCCGCCATCAGCGCAGGAAGTGTAATCCCAGGATTTTTCTTCATGTATTTTTTGACGATCTGCCATCCCAACCAAACGCCTGTTCTTCCGGGCGAATCTTTGGTAAATGTTGATGTGAATGGTGCCGGTCCGATAAACCTTACAATATTCATCCGCTCGGTATCGAACAACAGTTTGTGTTCAACAAGATAGGTCCACATGCCAGGTTCATTTTTTATGCACCACTCCAACTTTTCGGGCTGAAACCCGATCTTCAGATAGTCGGGCTCATCGGGGAACATTGCGTCAAGAAAATAGATCATCTTCCCCTGGTAAATCATATTCGACAACAGGTTGTTCTTTGATTCATCAAATTCAAATTCAGAAATCCCCCACGAATAAAGTACGTCAGTCGGGATTTTATCACTGCGCATATTCTCACGCTTGTATTCGGGAAGCGCCAGCATTGCATAAAACGGACATTTGGCACCCAGGTAATTGTCAAGACTGATTCCGATCGCATTTCGCGTCATTACGACTGACTGATTAAACCCGGATATGATGGTAAAAACCCTGGGAATCGTTTTTTTCGGAAAATAGTATTTATAATGTCGGAACCCATCTTCGAGCTTTTTCTCCAAAACTGTCAGGTCACTGAACGCCGAATCGATTTTTACACGTGTCAACATCCGGACGGAATCGGTCAGAAAAGTATTCAAATAGGTGGCGTATAATGAGTCGGAAGGGTCCCCGATTGCGATGACATTTTCATTGTATGCATCGAAAAAGGAACCGTAAGTCCGTTTTAATTCAGGTATTGTAGTATTCAGGTTGTCAGCATTTAAACGAAAGATATCGCGGTCAAGCCGTTTAATATCCAGTTTTAAATCGATCCCGGATACATCTACATTCAGCGGATTTCTCTGACAACAGATCAATACAAATATCAACGGAATCAGACATAAAACTTTATACATAGATGACAATTTTGAATTTTCACTACTTTTGCTCTGTTCATTGGCGTAAAAGTATAAAATGAGCGGGATAACCTTAAGTAAAATTTATATCGACATGAAAAAACTCCTATTGGTTCTTACCTTACTCATGGTAATCAACGCAACGTACTCACAGAAAAGGTTTAACCTGACCTTTCTGGCAAGTCCACAGGTGGCGTGGATGACATCGGATTCCAAAGAGGTTAAAGGTGATAAAAGCTTTCTTGGCTTTGGATATGGTGTTGAAGGTGATATTTTTCTCGGGAATGAGAACTATTCCATCCTTACAGGATTAACGGTTAGCACTGCCGGAGGCTCGTTGATCTATAAACAGCCAATAGAATTTGGCGGCGTTCAACTACCAATCAATACAAAAGTAGATTATGCACTTAAATACCTCGAGATTCCCCTTGCCGTGAAGATGCGTACAAAAGACTTTAACCGCATGCGATTTTATGCACAATTTGGTCTCACCAACTGGATAAATATCAAATCAAAAGCCACCACAAGTGACCATTCTTTTGAAAAAGAGACAATCAGAGATGAGGTTAGGTTTTATAATATCGGGCTCAATGTCGGCGCTGGTTTAGAGTATGACCTTGGTCATGGAAATGCACTGACCGGCGGGATTGTTTATTCAAACGGCTTTACCGACGTAACAACCAATTCCACGATCAATGATGTTACGACCTTGAAGGTATTACGCTTCAGACTCGGATTTATATTTTAAAAAATTATCAATTCCAGCCGGAAACGATTAATTGAAAGTTACAAATAACCGCTGGCTGTTTTAATGCATATCACATAAGGAATCATTCATGAAAATTGCACTTGCGCAGTTAAATTTCCACATCGGAAACTTTGAGGCAAACAGAGATCAGATCATCCATGCTATTGAGAAAGCCAAAGAACAAGGGGCTGAACTGGTTGTTTTCTCTGAACTTGCCGTGTGCGGCTATTATCCCAACGATCTGTTGGAGCGCCGGGAATTTATTGACCAGTGCATCGATTCAGTGCATCGCATTGCCATCCATTGTCAGGGAATTGCAGCTTTGGTAGGCGCGCCAAGCATCAACAGTTCGCCCAACGGAAAGATGTTGTTTAATTCGGCCTATTTTTTAAAAGATGGGAAGATCGAAAGTGTGCATAGCAAAACGCTTTTACCTACGTATGATATCTTTGACGAATACCGTCATTTTGAACCAAACAAGGAATTTAATCTGATTGAGCTGAACGGATTAAAATTAGCTGTCACCATCTGCGAAGACCTTTGGTTTAATCAGCCTGTTTTCAGCACATTTGGAAGAGAAAATCTTTACTCGGTTTGTCCGGTTGCCGAATATTGCCGTCAAAATCCCGATCTGATCATCAACCTCTCTGCATCACCGTTTTCGTACAACCAGGCGAAATTGCGGAAGGAGATCCTTTTGGACAATGCGAAGAATTACAAAATCCCGATTATCTATGTCAACCAGGTAGGGGCTCAGACAGAACTTATTTTTGACGGGGGATCATTGTTTGTTGACCAGGATGGGAAAGTTGTCCGCGAAATGGCCTATTTCTCGCCCGATTTTGCAATAATAGATACTGCTGATCAAACCAGCAATCATAAAATCCAACCAGCGACGACTACCATTGCAACCATCCATGATGCACTTGTACTTGGAATCAGCGATTACTTCAGGAAGACCGGCTTTAAAAGCGCCACACTTGGCCTTTCAGGAGGTATCGATTCTGCAGTGACGTTAGTCCTGGCTGAAAGAGCGCTTGGAGCAGCAAATATCCAGGTATTGCTGATGCCTTCGAAATATTCATCGGATCATTCGGTTGACGATGCCGTTAAACTGGCAGAGAACCTGGGTGTCAGGTACGATATTGTTAAAATTCATGAGATTGTTGATGCATTCGATTCGACATTGGCCACCGTCTTTAAGGGAACGGTTCCCGATCTGACAGAAGAGAATATCCAGGCGCGTGTCCGCGGAACGCTTTTGATGGGTTTGTCAAATAAATTTGGCCATATCTTGCTGAATACGTCCAACAAAAGTGAATCGGCTGTCGGGTACGGAACCTTATATGGAGACATGAACGGCGGATTATCGGTTCTGGGTGATGTTTATAAAACCGACGTTTTCGAAATGGCAAGGTATATCAACCGCGATGAGGAAATCATTCCGTTGAACACGATACAAAAACCCCCTTCCGCAGAGTTAAGACCTGATCAGAAAGATTCTGATTCACTTCCCGATTATGAAATTCTCGACAAAATCTTATTCGATTATATTGAGCTGGCCAAAAGTCCGGCAGAGATCATAGCCATGGGATTCGATGAAGCAACCGTTCACCGGACAGTGCTCATGGTGAACAGAAATGAATACAAACGGTTTCAGACGCCACCCATTCTTCGGGTTTCATCAAAGGCTTTCGGTTTTGGACGAAAAATGCCGCTGGTTGCCAAATATGCATTGTAAACAGTGAGAAGGAAACAGGCAGAAGGCAGAAGTTGAACAGTAAGCTGGAAACAGCGAGAAGGGAACAGGCAGAAGGCAGAAGTGAATAATTAATTGCCCATCATTTCATCCTTCTTTCTTCTGCCTTCTTACTACTAACTTCTGCCTACTAACTTCTCTCTTCAGCCTTCCCTTCTGCCTTCTTACTTCTGCCTTCTCACTGTTCCAGGCATCGCATTTTCGCTATCAAAGTTTAAGTGTGCATTATCGGGCAAAAAGGCGGTAATTTTCGATAAAATTTTTAATTTTGATGTTTTATAACATCTAATCGGACAATCTATGTTGG
>JANYLE010000486.1 GCA_025363795.1 Mariniphaga sp.
CCGGAAAAAAGTTGAAAAATTGTATGATGCGATCCTGGCTACTTATAAAGCACTTTCTTTTCAGAATTCTTATCGTCAGCATCTTCACTGTATTTTTTCGGAAACCTTTCCTTTCCTTTCATGGCAAACCAGAGTATGCGATTAAAGAGATCATCATCACCCGAATCGATCCCGTCAAATTGTGGCTCCAAACTTTTTTGGGCAAAATGCAAAGCGGTGCCTTTTAAGGCGGTCAGTTGCGGGTTCATCTCATTCAAAGGGATCAGGTTATCGAGTGCCTTGTAGGGAGTCAGATCCTGCTGAAGGGTGAAACAATCAAACATCGGTTTTGCTGTCGCATCCATAATATTCATTGGCGGAAGTCCCAGGATCTGTTCTATAGTGCGGACCATGGAAGGCTGGTTGTAATTGGTGTGAAGAACGCCACCCGTTCGGGAATAGGGGCTGATCACCATTCCTACAGTGCGATAAGCTGATACATGGTCCCATCCATCCTGTGAGTCATCTTCCGTTACAAATATTACGGTATTGTTCCAGAACCTGCTGTTTGTCACTGCTTCGATGATGCGTCCCAAGGCAAGGTCGTTATCAGCAACCATAGCACGCGGAGTCGGAAGCCCGGGGCGTGTTCCCCCGGTATGGTCGTTTGGAAGTGCCATCACCATTAGGTCGGGCAACTGATCTCCCTCCATGCCTTCATAGCCATTTAGCTCCTGTATGAACGTTTCAGCCCTCAGCACATCCGGAATTTGGTGATTATCGTAAGAGGGATAATTTTCGCTTAATATCTTTTCAATGGGCTTTATCGTGGTTTTATTTTTGAATTCAAATTTTTCATGATTAAGAAAACCATTGTAGATGGAAGTCCAGGTAAACTGATTGTTATATTCGGGAGTGGAAGCTTCACCGTAGATTCGGACGTTTTTTCCATGTTTCAGGGCATTGTCCCAGATAAAACCTGTAGGCGCATAAACCAATGCATCTTCCTGTACATGAGGATAACTGCGAATCCATGCCCGTACATCTTTCTCCACGTAATCTGTCACGATAGAGGCATCTGTCCATTGATGACCTTCAGCAGAACATTTTCCTGACACATAGAAATTATCGAGCAGCAAGTATTTGTCAGCCAGCTGATGCGTATTAGGTGTGATTTTTTGACCGAAAATAGCGAGGGTTGAATCACCATCTCCTTTTTTGAGGTCACCCAATATCTGGTCATAGGTTCTGTTCTCTTTGATGATATAAAGAACATGTTTAAAAAGGGAAGGTTCTCCGATTCTTTCAGGAACCGGCAGTGGATGGGCCTGTTTTCTGGGTAACCTGGCAGTAAGGGCAAGCCTGAAAAACTGGCTTGAGGATTCCACTCTTTTGGTGTAATCTTTTAAATCTTTGTCGTTTGGAACCGGAATAACAGAGACAGATGCTGTCATTTTATGTGAGTTATAGGAAGGCTGTGACGAGCCTTCGGGACGTGAGGAGATATGAGCTCCTTCAGCCTCGATATTGGCTACAAATAGCTGTCCTGCGCCATTTAGTACAACTGCACCGGGATATGCTCCGGTCGGGATGAAACCTTTCACCTTGCTCCCATTTTTGGAAGAACTGAAGGCCGATTGTTGACCCAAAGCCACCACGGCAACAGCATTATCCATTCCATTGGCAACGTAAAGGAGGTCATCTGCTTTTGAAATGGTTAAACCGTTGGGTGAATCACCCCAATAGGAATTCTTTGCAGGACTTAAACGAACAGAGATTGTTTCGGTCACTGAATCCGTTTTGGTTGATATGGCGCTTACTTCATCGCTGTTGGCATTGGCAACAAAGACAAACCTTCCGTCATGAGCGGCCACAAGGTCATTGGGATGAAGTCCGACTACAATTTCTTTGAGAATATTACCTGTTTTCGGATCCAATACAGAAACGGTTCCTTCGCGTGTGGCACCGTTTTGAGCATTCACTTTTGCACTGCCCCAGGGTACCCCGGCAATATTGGTATCATCACTTTGCGGATGTGCCCCCGCCCAATTACTGACATAGATTTTGCCGTTGGCTTTTGTGATCGCGAAAGGAGCAACGCCCACCTTTGAGCTCCATATCCTTTCCTTCGTAACCAGATCCACCTTTACCACCGCGTTATTCCCGTTTAAAACAACATAAAGGCATTGTCTTCCCGCTTCATCCTGAATCAGCAGTTCATTGGGAATGGCATTTGCGGCAGGTTTGACAGCGGCGAAAGGGATAGACCCGGCAACAGACAATTTTTTGTTGTCCCATCCGGCCTCTAAAACGTAAGAACTCTGTTTATTGCCGACAGCACCCCAGAATAGTTGGTACTGATCCCCTTTCTGTAACCAGCAGATTCCGGAAAAGGTATTCATGATATTCTGGTTCTTAAAGAAATCGGTCATCTGTAAGGTGGCAACGATTTTATTGGTCAGTGGCGAAACGATAACGACTTCATAACGTCCCTCAATAGCCAGCCATTTTTCATCGGGTGATAATGCCACATCGAGTGCATGATTCTCCAGTTCCGGTTTACCAAAATATAGCTGTGCTCCGGCCGGATCTATCCAACGGTTGTAGGGCAATAAGACGGGAATGTTTGCCGGCGAGAGGGTTTTGTCTTCATAACTGCTCCTGTACCTGGCCTGTTCTTTGCTTTTACTGTCACGCTGGGCATAAAGCTGAATAGAAACTGCCAAAAGTAATGCAGTGGTGATTAAAGGTTTTCGATAATACATCTTATTATTTTTAAACTATTTTTTGGAAATACTTGCTCGTTTAAGAAATGGGATTACCTTTGCACGGCCTTTGAAAAACAGAGGTACATCAAGGATGACTCAGTAGCTCAGTTGGTAGAGCACATCCCTTTTAAGGATGGGGTCCTGGGTCCGAGCCCCAGCTGGGTCACCAATTTTCCCTGTAACTTTTCAGTTGCAGGGATTTTTTTTGTCCTGAATCTTTCATTTCGGCAAAGAACTGAATTGCGAAGGGGAATAATTTAAAATCATTCCTTCCTTTCAAAACCGGCTTTCAAAAATACATTTTGCAATCTGATAATCCTCGATATCGGTTCGTAATAAATGGTTAATAATTTCAGCAGATAAACCCCCCTTCGTTTAATCCGTGAACCGAAGATCAGCAAAGACTTCATCTGACTTCGTTTCGTGCAATCCGGGTAAACAAAAACTCCCTGTAAAATTACTTCTACAAGGAGTTTTCTTTTAAATCGGACTCATACTAACTAAACATACCTAACTAACTCATATAAAATTATTACCGAATCCTGAAATTGCTTCAGTCATCAACCGTTAATTTAGTTGATGTACTCGCTCAACCATTTTCCAAGCTTTTTACGGGTAAAGAAAATCCTACTTTTAACAGTGCCCAAAGGAAGATCGAGTTTTTCTGCAATTTCTTTGTATTTATAACCGCTTAAAAAAAGTTGAAATGGTTCGCGGAACTCATTTTCAAGCAGATCAATCTTTTTGTAAATTTCTTTCTCCGCATGAATTGAATCTGCAGCCGGTGAATAATCATCTTTCGAAAACGAAATCTGCAGTTTATGACTTGAACTCTCAAGCGTTGTCTTGGCTTTTACGTTTCTGCGGTATTCATTAATAAACGTGTTTTTCATGATGGTATAAACCCAGGCCATCAGATTGGTATCTGCTGAAAATTTATCACGGTAAGTCAATGCCTTCAAATAAGTTTCCTGGACAAGATCGCGGGCTTTGTCGGAATCACTGGTTAAACTTAGTGCGAAATAGTATAGTTTATTATGTAAGCCCGTAAGGGAGTTCTGAAATTGTATCTGTGTCATGGTGTAAGTTTTAAATAAATGATCAATTAAAGTGTTTCAATTATCAAACGACACTTCAAAGATATCAAACGACATTTAAAAAAACAATACCGCCACTTCCCCAAGCTTGTTTTTCGGGTCAACTAATGTTATTGATTCTAAATAACAAAAGCGTAATTTACAATATTACAATCTGTTCTAGATTAAATTATTGATCATTATAAATTACATCAATAGTGCATTATTTTTTCCGAATATGCTCTTTCGGTGATCAAACAAGGTATTTCAATGATCAAACACGTATTTTAGTGGTCAAATCTGCATGCCTTTTCCTCCCGACTTCAGGATTAAATCTGTTGATATTCAAAAACCGTTTAACATGAACACTTGTAATTCCCTTAAATGGTACTGAAAACCGGTTGTATTCCGTATTACCGCCTTGAGTGATTGCCAATCCCATAAAGAACCGGCAGAATTTTACACAATATCAGTGATTGCAAAGCGCTGACCACTTCACACGCTAAAACATGCTAAAGCCCCTTGAAAATTGTATCCTATTAATCGGTTAGCCATACGACGCTGGCTCCTTTTTTTATCATCTTCGGCATTAACGGTGCGTAAGCGGAACCACTGAACAGTAAATCAACTCCTGAAACTTCTGAAAATCAATTTTAACAAACGAAAAATGGTGCCAGGGCTAAGGTTTAACTTTGTTTGGAATTAATTTAAGCCGTTTTCAACCCGCTTTCTAATTTTAAAAATCTAAATTTGCCGTTGATGAGAAGATTATTACCCGCCCGAGGTTTAAATCAGGTTAATAAATCAGGTATTCGACAAAAGGATTAGTGTAACTGACCAGGCGAAGCTGTATCCTATTCGATAAACTATGATTTTCATTGATTTGAATATCAATAACATAACAAATCATTGTTTCATACGTACCATATCAGATTCAGTAGTCTCGCATCGGGATACTTCTTGTTTCAGGTTGTGGTATTGAATAATAAGGATAGGTTACCCTATTGAATGGCGATTCTGTTCAATTCTTTTCACAGGCAATTCTGATGAATATCGGTCGATAATATGATTGTTTTACCTATTTTTGTTGCATAGGTTCCCGGGCAATGTGGTTCTTATGAATCATTCATTGAACATCAGCCGACTGAACAGAATATACAAGATAAAAGGAAAATCTGATTAAAGAATACTAACTAAATTTTCAGGCTGATGGCCTTCATAAATCATAAAATCATGGCTTTGAAACCATTTCTGACCAAATCTGCTGTTTTTAGTTTTGTCATCGTGCTCTTTTTTGCCCAGACTGCTGTTGCACAATACGGCGGAAGACTATCAGCAGAATTCAATTCATGGGAGATCGGTTTCTCTGGAGGCGTTTCCCAATTTCGCAACTCGATCAATCCAAACTCCGACGCAATTTACAAGAAATTCAATTATTGGAATGCCGATTACAATGCTGCAGTCACGCTATCTGTAATTAAAAATTTCTCTCCAAAGTTAAGTGCCGAGTTCGAGTGGCTGACCACTAAACTTTCCGGGACGTGGAATCAGAATAATGGTTATCCGATTCCTCTTTCGCCCGATTATCCTAATCTACCTTACCCTAACCCCTTTAAAACTGGGATCAACCAGTTTACACTGATGTTGGTACCTAATCTGAACAAGATTTTTGCACCAAACCTTGCAAACGACAGATGGTATTTATTTCTTAAAGGTGGTATAGGTGCAACATTTTTAAAGGAATACAGCGGATTCTTTTATTACGACCCTCATAGCGGATTTAAATACGAATTGGCGTATGGCGGAGGATTATCCTATACCATCAATGAAAAAATCAAGCTCAAACTCGGTGCCATGTGGTATAGGGTCGAAACGGACCGTCTCGACGGTGTACATACCACGAAGCCAGGAGTTGTTGTCCTCACAAGTAATGCTGACCTGGTTTACAACGTAAAAGAAAAATATTTTTATCCCTATGTTGGTATGACCTTCGGAATTGGACAGGTCCAGTCAAAAACTCATTTTATACAGCATAACAACAACAGGTTCCTGTGGTTTAAA
The DNA here is from genome assembly GCA_025363795.1 of Mariniphaga sp. Taxonomy (GTDB): domain Bacteria; phylum Bacteroidota; class Bacteroidia; order Bacteroidales; family Prolixibacteraceae; genus JAAFHB01. Next base: position 5,885 of record JANYLE010000486.1, read on the forward strand.
CCTTCGGCACACAAGTATAAGAAAAGGCGATAACCGATAAATGCCAATATTTCAAGGTGTATTGGCAATTTATTTGTACTTACCTATTTCTGCCAATAATTGTGAAACCTATTGCCCGCTCAAAACGTAATAACGGTTATTACTAAATCTAAATTCCGGAATATGTCTTCTATTCGTATAGCAGTGATCGGCCTTGGTTATGTAGGTCTTCCGCTAGCAAGGCTTTTTGCCACCAAATACCCTGTGATTGGGTTCGATATTAATCAACGTCGTGTCAACGAGGTCAATAATGGCATCGATCGTACACTTGAAGTTGATGAAGCAATCCTTAAGTCTGCACTGGTATCCGAAAATCCTGTAACTTCAGGAACAAATGGTCTTTTGTGCTCCTTCAATCCTGAAGATATCAAAGATTGTAATTTTTATGTGATTACAGTTCCGACACCCGTTGATAAAAATAACCGGCCGGACCTTACTCCGCTTATAAGAGCATCCGAAACGATCGGTCGCATCATCGCTAAAGGAGATATTGTGGTCTACGAGTCAACGGTTTATCCGGGTGCGACAGAGGATGATTGTATCCCAGTAATCGAAAAGGCATCAGGGCTTAAATACAATACCGACTTCTTTGCGGGTTACAGTCCTGAACGGATCAATCCGGGCGATAAGGAGCATACGGTTGAAAAAATCCGGAAGGTTACCTCCGGTTCAACGCCCGAAGTGGCCGAGATTGTCGATCAAACCTACCGGTCTGTCATCCAGGCAGGCACCCATAAAGCCCCGTCAATCCGTGTTGCAGAAGCGGCTAAAGTGATCGAAAACAGTCAGCGCGATATTAACATTGCATTTGTAAACGAACTGGCTAAAATCTTCAATGCTATGAAGATTGATACGCATGATGTTCTCGCGGCAGCTGCCACCAAATGGAATTTCCTCCCATTTAGTCCGGGACTCGTTGGCGGACATTGTATCGGGGTTGACCCCTATTACTTGGCACAGAAAGCGCAGGAAGCCGGGTATCATCCCGAGATTATCCTGGCCGGAAGGCGCATGAATGACAGCATGGGGAAATATGTGGCGGCTGAAGTGGTCAAACTGATGATCAGGAACGAGGTGCCGGTTAAAAGCTCAAAAATTTTAATGCTGGGAATCACCTTTAAGGAGAATTGTCCCGATATCCGGAATACCAAGGCAACAGATATTTACCACGAATTAACCAGCTATGGAATAGCCGTTGATATCTTTGATCCATGGGCTTCACCTGAAGAGGTAAAACATGAATATGGTCTCACCATCACCACAAATTTGGACGAGTCCATTAATTATGGAGCGGTTATATTGGCAGTTGCCCATCGTGAGTTTATGAAAATCGACCTTCAGTCTTTTAAAACACGTGGTGCAATTATTTACGATGTAAAAGGAATTCTGCCGCGCGAATTGGTCCACGCCCGACTGTAGTAGGTCATTGCGAACAAAGTTTCGAACCGTCACTGCGAGTATAGCGAAGCAGTCCCAACAGTCCTAAGTTTGTATCGATATGGAATACAAAACCTATCATACCTACATTGTCACCAATAAAAACCATACGGTACTTTATACCGGAGTGACCTCTGCTTTGCGCAAACGGATTTCGAAACACCAAAACAAGTTTTATCCCGGATCTTTCACCGCCAGGTACAATGCGCATATACTGGTCTTGTATGAAGTGTTCTTCGATATAGGAGAAGCTATTGCAAGAGAGAAACAGCTCAAAGGTGGTTCACGGCAAAAGAAAATTGATTTAATCAATGCCTTTAATCCGGAGTGGCGGGACTTGTTTGAAGATTTGGATTAATACCAGTCACTGTCCTTGCGAACGAAGTGAAGCAAACAAATTAATCCGTGTAATCTGTTCCAATCCGTGTAATCCGTTAAAAACCTTGTCCATCCTTCCCATATACTTCATCGGCCAATGCCTCTCCCTCGACGAACACCCAACGTTCCGGGAGACAATCATTGTGCAGTTCTCTGACCCGGATTACGACTGGAACAGCTTTATCTGGACCTGCAGCAACCACCTTGTATTGCCCGCGATCTACCTGAGGTTCCTGAAGTACGATCTGTTGGGTTTCCTGCCCGAAGTATTGGCGCAACACCTCGAAGAGATCTATTCTCTAAACCGCACGCGCAACGAACAGATCCTTTTGCAGGTAAAGAAGATAAATGCAACATTAAATGCTGCCGGCATCTCCCCTACTTACCTGAAAGGGACCGGCAACCTGATTGATGGGATCTATGAAGATATTGGTCAAAGGATCATCGGTGATATCGATTTCCTGGTTCCCGAAAATGACTTTCTGGCAGCAGCTGAACTTTTTCAAAATGAGGGATATATTATCTGTATTCCAACGAACATCCCGTCCGACCAGAGACGGCACCACCACTACCCCCGTTTACGGAAAGGAGATGCAGTGGCAGATATCGAAATTCACCGGCAACCGGTGATCAGAAAATACGAAGCCGGTTTCTGTGCAGATCTCGTCCTGCAATCTAAAAAAATAGTTGTCGAATATCCGGAATGTTATGTTCCGTGCGACGAGCATAAAATCATACACAATTTTGTACACAGCCAGCTGACCAATTCAGGTCATCGGTTAGGTGTTGTCAGTTTACGCGATATCTATGACCTTTACCTATTTTCAAAACGGGCCGGTTTAACAACGGTGCTTACTCAAACACAAAGTACTAGGAAAGCTTTAGCCTATTTCGCACTTGCTCAAAAACTATTAAGCTTACCAACAACAGATAAGCTAACCCGAAATTCCAAATTTTTTATCTGGAGACACGATTTAAATCTCAATTCACCCTTATTCAGAAAATTAAACAGGATTACATGGACAATCTCATGGGTTGTGGTTCATGGATTCCTGAAGCAAATTAAAGAATTGATCATCTACAAAGAAGATCGTGATTTTTTTGTTCAGAATCTGGTGAGCAAGGAGTGGTATACTATTCATTGGCAGTTCTATAAAAAAATGATCACAGGCTAACCTGTCACTGCGAGCGCAGCGAAGCAACTGTCCTTGCGAACGAAGTGAAGCAATCTCAACGTTGAATAACAGTCCTAATGCAGAACTGTCACTGCGAGTGCAACAAAGCAACTCAGAACGGTATTTATTCGTTGCACAACTCCAGTTAAATGATTACTTTTGATTATGCGACTTAGCAAATTTGAAATAGAAAGCATTACAAACCTGGCCAGCCGTCATTTTGGATCAGATGTTCAGGTTTTTCTTTATGGCTCGAGAACAAATAATCAGCAGCGGGGCGGTGATATCGACTTGTACATCCGAAATGCAAATGGTGAACATCTGGATGCGCGTACAAAAATCAATTTTATTACAGATTTGATACTCCGGATTGGTGATCAAAAAATCGACGTTGTATTGGATAATCCGGTTAAAAAAGATTCAGTATTCTTTAAAACAATTAATCAAACAGGAATACAGCTATGCTGACTGACGAATTAAGGGACAAACTTACAGAAACGTTGGCCATTTGCGATTTACATTTTCAGCGGATGACGTTTGCCTATCAAAGCATTGAAAAGTATTGGCCTTTGACAGAAATCAACTTAAGCCGGCTATCCCCTATTGAACTTGCTTTGTTTGATCAATTGATTTATCGTTTTTCGAAACTTCAGGATAGCATGGGTTCCCGTTTATTTAAACAGTTGCTCGAAGCGCTCGAAGAAGACATTTCCGGTCTCCCATTTATCGATATCCTTTATAAAATGGAGAAGTTGGAGCTTCTCGATAATGCAAAAGACTGGATAATTCTGCGTCAAACACGCAATACGGTCTCTCATGAGTATCCTTTTTACAAAGAAATTCAGACAGAAGAATTAAACCTGCTGCCGGAGGAAGTCATTAAATTGTCGGCAATCTGGATGAGATTAAAACAATATTCAATCAATCGATTGGCATTGCGAACGAAGTGAAGCAATCTCAACCTTAATAAGCAGTATCAATAAAGTTTTCCTGACTGTACTCAAAACATGAAATTGCGTTGTCCTTGCGAGCGCAGCGAAGCAACCTTCACTCCTCGCAAAGAGAGTCCTGTTTCAGTTTGTCATTGCGAAGCAATCAGCAACCATTCCTTAATTCGCAACTCCTAATTCGTAATTCATTCAATGAAATTCCATCTCCTGTTTTTACTACTTCTACTGAATGTATCATTGATGGCCCAGGAGAAAACCGGCTTCACTCCCGACTTCCGGCTGAGCCAAAACAGCGCTGTAAGTTCCGGTAAAGACCTCCCCTTCTGGATGATATCCAACCAAAACGGTATTTATTCGCTGCACAACTCGAGTTACCTTTTGCTCCAGGCTGGTTTAAGCAGAAGCCTCGACCGCGACACGCTGAAGAAGTGGGGCTACACCTATGGCGCCAATATGGTCTATGGAATTGCAGGCACTTCCGATTTCCAGCCCAATGAATACTGGTTGGGGTTCCGGTTTCACCAACTGATCCTCAAAGCCGGCGCACAGAGCGATCCTGTGATTTACGGCGGACTCTCCTCCACAAACGGAAATATGTACCGCTCACGCAATGCACGGCCTGTACCTGGTCTCTCACTTTCCACGAACGGCTATATCCCGTTCCTGTTTGCAAAGCGATGGTTCTCGTGGAGCTTTCTATACGAAGAGGGAATCCTTAAAGACAAGCAATTTGTCACCGATGCCCATTTGCATCACAAGAACTTCCATCTTCGTGCCGCTCTCTCTCCCTCCCTCTCTCTCTCTCTGGGCCTGGAGCACTATGTTTTTTGGGGTGGTTATTCGCCCAAATATGGGCAACTCCCAGAATGGAGCCAGTATTTCAGGTATGTGTTTGGATTATCAGGTGGAAATGGGGCTGCATTGAATGATCAGATGAATGCCGCTGGTAACCAATTGGGCAGTTACAACCTCGAACTTAAAAAAGATTGGACAACTGCAAGTGCGACCTTTTACTGGAACCATCCTTACGAAGACCGATCCGGCCGGGAACTCGATAATATGCCCGACGGATTATGGGGAATCCATATCGCAACAAAAAACCGGACTGCTTTGATTACAGATGTGGTTTACGAATACCTCTTCACACTTAACCAGAGTGGTTCAAACGATCCGCACCCTGCTCCTACTCCCGAAAATCCAAACAGGATAACAGGGCGTGGAATGGACAGTTATTTTAATCATTTGGTTTACCCTTCCGGTTATACTCATTATCAGCGTATGATGGGTACGCCACTCTTTATCCCAACGATAGGTTCGGATGGTATCTCAAAAGGATTTGCTGATACAAGGTTTATGATGCACCATTTAGGGATTAGTGGAACATTGGGAAATGGCTTTTATTGGAAATCGTTAACAACATGGTCGCGTGATTTCGGAAGCTACGGCAAAGGCTATCCCAATCCGCTTGATGAATTCTCTTTTCTTGCCGAAGGGAGTTACAATGGTTCAAAACTCCCCTTTATTGTAAAAACAGGAGTAGCCGGCGACTATGGTACCCGCTTCGAACATCGTCTTGGTGGTTACCTTGGGATTGAATTCAACTTCTGATCCAATTGTCATTGCGAACAAAGTTTCGAACTGTCACTGCGAGCGCAGCGAAGCAACCCTCCAGGTGACTTTCCCATCATGGATTAACCAAGCTATTTTTGTATCAATTCGTGCCAATCGTAAATTCCTTTTACTTACTTTTGCCCAACTTAAAAAAAGTTTACAACTCAGCCAAAATTGCCGATTCCAGGCTCATATTTGGGAGTGAATGGGCGAAGCTGTGAATGGTCAGTAAATCCGTAAATTGATAATCAGCGAAGCAACCGTCACTGCGGCGCAACCAAGCAACTGTCATTGCCTTATCCATAAATAAATAATTAATGAGTCAATTAAAAAAAGGAGCCGTACTGTCCTATCTGAATATCCTGCTTACAAGTGCAATAGGACTGATAATTACCCCTTTTATCATAAAATCTTTGGGCGATTCTGAATACGGATTATACACATTAATCGGCTCGTTTGTAGCCTACCTCTCCTTAATGGATCTGGGGCTCAACAACACAATCGTTCGCTTCGTATCGAAATACCGTGCAGAGAAAGATATTGATGGTGAACGCAAATTTCTGGGAACGACCATGCTTATTTATTTCGCTATCTCAGCTATTTTAGTGATTATTGGTATGGTGTTGTATTTTAAGCTTGATATCATCTTCGCAAAATCGCTCACAACATCACAATTGGTTGATGCCAAAGTAATGTTCCTAATATTGATATTTAACCTTGCTATTACGCTTCCTGGCGGTTCATTTGCGGCAATTTGTAATGCTTATGAAAAATTTGTTTTTCCACGCGCTGTTGCCATTATCAGATATTTGCTCCGTACAATTACTGTAATTGCCATACTAAGTCTTGGAGGAAAGTCTATTGCACTCATAATGATTGATACTGCATTTAATATAGTGGTGATAATTGTTACTATTTATTATTCCTTTTCCAGACTTAAATTGCAGTTTAGCTTTAAAGAAAGAGATTGGAGTATCTTAAGGCAAATATTTTCTTATTCTGTTTGGATATTTTTATTGGTTATTATTAGCCAATTTCAAATGAATGCCGGTCAGGTAATTATAGGTATGAACGAGAATACAATTGTTGTTGCAATATATGGAGTAGGGTTGATGCTAGGTGGCTACTTCGGAGCCTTTTCAGGGGCTATTAATACTTTATTATTGCCCAAAGCAGCACAAATGATAGCCGTTAATAATTCGCCGAAAGAACTTACAGACACGATGATTCGGGTGGGACGAATAAACATATTCATATCCCTTTTGATACTATCTGGATTTATTTTTTTAGGTAAAGAGTTTATTCTGTTATGGGTAGGTAAATCCTATTTAGAATCATGGAATATTGCAGTAATTATTATGCTTGCTAATTGCATACCCCTAACTCAGAGTTTTGGTAATTCAATACTTGAGATTACGAATAAGATAAAATATAGGGCTATTGGAATGTTTATTTGCATGAGTACCGCGATTTTTATAGGCTATTTCCTTTCGAGAAAATTTGGTTTATATGGAATTTTTATTCCGATTGTAATAGCGATGTTAATAAATACCTCAATCAATAATGTACTATTTGTGATTTTTTTCAAGTTCCAAATTGGCAACTTTTTCAGAAAAACATTCTTATTTCAAATTATTTTTTCATTAGTGTTTGTAGTAGTTGCGTCTTTTATTAAAAATATATACGTAATAGATTCATGGTTGAAATTTGTATTAGCCGGAGTTAGTTTCTCTGCATTATTTATAATGTTTTACACATTTTTACTTTTCACAAAAGAAGAGAAAAACTTTTTAATCAAAAGAATATGATATACAGAATCAGAAAATTCTTATGGAGAATATTAGGCATAGATTACAGTAATATTTCAAGAAAAAATGATTACACTTTCATTAAAGATGACAAATATTCAATTCTGGGATATAAAAGTTATGAAAATGGAGCCTCTGTCCACCGTTCTGGAAATAGCCGATTGATAATAGGAAAATACTGTAGTATAGCTCAGTTTGCAAGGTTTATAATAGATGGTGGCAATCATATGTTTTCCCCGATTACTTCATATCCCCTTTTTGACAGTCTATTTAATAGTGATGAAAAAATAAACGGACGTACAAAAGCAATGTTTAAAGATGCGTTTCAACAGAAATCTGGAATTAATATTGGTAATGCTGTTTGGATTGGTATGGGGGCATTTATAATGCCGGGCGTAACGATTGGAAATGGAGTAACTGTTGGAGCAAATGCTGTTGTTACACAGGATGTACCTGATTATGCAATTGTTGCAGGATCACCCGCTACGATAATTAAAATGAAATACACTGATCTGCAGATTAAACAATTAAATGAAATTGCATGGTGGAATTGGAAAGAAGAGCTTATTAAACAAAGAATTGGTGATTTTTACAATTTATTACCAGATGAATTTATCTTAAAATACAAAATAGAAGTGAACGATTGAAATTTCATTCTCCATTATTTGATTGTTTCATGTTTGCCATTCAACCAATGAAGATAGTTGCAACAATTATTATGAGATTTTGCAATAAACTTAGCTGAAACAAAATATCAGTTAATCTATACTACTTATATTAAATAACATATAACTAATTTCTGACTATTATTAAATTCAAATTATGAACGATAAACTAAAACAATTTTTGATATACAATTACCTAAATCTACATAAATTTTATACGCTAAAAATTGACACCTATAAATATAATCCGAATCGATATAGAAATAATTTTTTATCGAAAATAGAAAAAGATGAAAAATCAATGCTCAAATATGCTGAGGAAATAATTTATGTTTTTTGGACTGGTAATAATGAACTCACAGAAAATAGAATAATTGGGTTACAATCACTGATAGAAAATTCTGGGGTAAAGGTGCAATTAATAACACCAAATAATCTTGAGTCATATATAAAGAAAAATTATCCATTACACGAAGGCTTTAAATATCTTTCATTAATTCAGAAATCAGATTATTTAAGATGTTATTTTATGTTGCACCATGGTGGTGGGTATTCAGACATAAAACCTTGCGTAAATTCCTGGAAAAATTTGTTTTCAAAGTTAAATACCGAAGATAACAAATGGGTTCTAGGAGTCCGAGAAAAATTTCCAGGTTCAACGGTTAGCCTTAATGGTGAACTTGGAAAAAACCTGAAAAAATACTATGCTAATTTAATATCAAATGGTGCATTTATTTACAAACCTAATTCACCAATTTGTAAAGAATGGATGAATGAGATTCACCATAGAATGGATTGTTTTTTACCCGAATTAATTAAATACCCTGGTGGTATATATGGCGAAAATAACTATCCGATACCCTGGGCTTATTTAGCAGGCCATTTAATGCATCCTTTAATTTTAAAGTATAACGAGAAAGTTATATATTTTGAAAAGGAATTATTTTCCAATAAAAATTATCGGTAAGATAGATTCTTCTTCCAAAAGCCTAAAAATTTGTCTTAAATTAAATAGAAAAATATTGTAACAAATTCCTTCAAACGCTTATACCATTTATACTTTCTATTTATATTTTCATTTTTATCGGCATTATTACCAATCAGATACATAAGACAGGTTGGACATGCTTTATTCCAAAATGTTTTTTATTTATAGTTTCATTCGTCTATAACACTCTTAAGTTATTGTATATCTATCAATTAAAAAGTAT
>JANYLE010000498.1 GCA_025363795.1 Mariniphaga sp.
GGTCGGATAACTTGAAGCATTGTATAAATTCCATCCGTTATTTGATTAATGTTTCAAGATATTGATCGGATAACTTAAAGCATTGGGTGGATTCCATCCGTTATTCACTAGATTCCTCAAGGTATTTGGTGAATGTCGCAAGTTATTGGCCGGATAACTTAAAACATTAGGCGAATTCCATCCGGTAATTGCCAAATTCCTCAAGGTATTTGGTGAATGTCGTAAGTTATTGGTCAGATAACTTGAAGCATTGGGTGAAAATCTGCTGGTATTTGTTGCGTGTCGCAAGTTATTCCACCAATAACTTGCGGTATTGAATAAATGACGCAGGCTGATGGCCGGAAAACTTGCGTTTTCTGTCAGATTGCGGCTCATTCTGACCAAAGGATGAGCTGCATCCGATGAATTCATGTGGTGATCTTTGGTTGATCATCCCGTTGTGCAGCAATTCTTCCTGAAGGTTCTGTTTATGCTTGCGAAATGAATCAATCGTCTTACTGCCTATTGCCCAAATCCTCAATTTTCTTCTTAATCTGATCCGAAATCAAGAGTTTGCTGTTCTTGTCGAAGTTATATAAAACAATGATATCATGCGCTTCTGCTGAAATTTCATCCTGATCATTTCTTATTTCATGCAATATCCTGAAACTTGTGTTTTTGATGAGATCAACTTTCGAATAGACCGTTATATTCCCCGGATAAAACAATATTTTCCGGAACTGGCAGGTTGTGGAAGCGAGTATCGGTCCGGTTTTTATTTCTGAATTCAAAGGCATCAAACCTATTGCCTCCATATAATTAACTCTTGCCGATTGAATATATTGCAGGATCGATAAATTGTTTACATGTCCAAAAAGATCAATTTCACTCCAGTCAATCCGAAGCTCAAGTTTTAACGAAAAGTTTTCCATTCAATTACGCTTATGTGTTTTCTTAAACTTAGACGGTTATTGTGTCATTTGTTTATATGGCTTATTATCAGATTTCTATTTCAGTTTTAAAGATTACAACAGCATCTCCTTTTATCCGGATCAATGATGGTCGGTCATTCTCAATTTTTACCATGACATTCACGACTCCGGGCCTGTCTATTTCAATACCTTGTCTTCCGTTGAATTCGAACAGATTGTCTTTGTAATCTACAATCTTATTTTGTACTAAATAGCCACCCAATGGTCCGTTTGCATTGCCGGTAACGGGATCTTCGTTGATACCGACTACCGGAGCGAACATCCTCCCGTAAGTCAACGTGTCATTGCGATCAGAATCGAACGTAAAAACAAAGTATCCGTTGCAATTAATCCGTTTGCTTAAATTGGCTAATGCTATAAAGTCAGGAGTCATCTCATTTAACTTCACTCTTTTTTTTATCCCGACCATCACCTTTGAATGTCCTGTCGAAGCTATCTGGATCGGGCATTTCTTATCTGTATCCGAGTATTTAAGGTTCAATGCATTTAGCAATTCTTTTAATGTATCATCATCAAATGTGGGACTGAGCTCAAATTTACCCTGGGTCATGATTACCTGATAGTCTTCATTTGTCTTTAGTATCTCAAAAGGAAGAATACCAATCTGTGTTTTAAATCTTAAGACACAGGAATCGAGCTTTTCTTCAAGTGCCTTTGCATACATGGCTGCAATCGTTGCGTGTCCGCAAGTCGGAACTTCTGTTTTGGGCGTAAAGTACCGGATGATCCCATCGCAATCGGTATCATCAGGAGCAAAAAGAAAAGCGGTCTCTGAATTGTTTAATTCTCTTGCGATCATTTGCATTTGGTCATCGCTTAATCCATCTGCATTAACTACAACTCCTGCAGGATTTCCTTTGAACCGCTCTTTTGTGAAAGAATCAATCTGGTAAGTTTTTAGTTTTTTCATAATCATTTTAGGTGAATGACGTTCAACTTGTTTGTAACCTCTTCGAAGGTAAAGTAAACCATCGTATTATTCCGGTTTTCTATACCTTGCAGTTATCATCGTTCAACAAAAATAATCATAAAACAATACTAATGGCTGATTTGCTTATAGAGAAACTAATGACTTTAAAATTATTATTTGGATTTTTGCGGTTGCGTTAAATGTAGTTACGAAGGTCTTTTGTTCTTCGCTTCAGTGGTTGGATTTCCTTATGTGTTCAGGCAAATTGTTAGCGGGTCTCTTAGAAGAGCAATGAAAATCCTGATTTACGTTGCTTAAATTTTTCTAATTCCGATTCATAAAACTTAATCTGCTGACGACAAATAAAATCTCTGAAAATATCCAGGTTCCCTTGATCCTCCGTTTCATTCAGTGCATCAATATATTCAGCCCGGTCCTCCGTAAATATTTTTATAAGTGGTTCTTTGTGATATAATTGAATGTAATTCATCAATAGTCTTGCGGTCCTTCCGTTACCATCACCAAACGGGTGAATGTTTACAAAGTTGTAGTGAATATCAGCGGATAATTTTATGATCTCATCCCCCTGAGCACTATCGATCCGGCTATTTATAGTATCAACAAGTTGCTGTAATAGTTTGGGAACTTTCAAAAAATCAGGGAAATACTTTATATCAACATATACCTGTGCTAATCTTAAATCACCTTTGGATGTATCAAAATCACCAGAGATTGTACTGACTTTGCTTCCGGTTGATTTCATTACAAAAGCGTTAATCTCCCGGATGAATTCAACTGAAAGTTTTCTTTTTTCCCTGGCTGCTTCTTTCAACATTAAAAAAGCATCGTAATGATCTTTGATCATCAAATGGTCAGTCAATGGTTTTCCTTGGGCTGTTATATTGTTCTCAATAAGAACTTTAGTGTCTGTTTCAGATAATGAGCAACCTTCAATCTTTGATGAATTATAGACAATTGAAATCATGCAGAATTTCTCATAATCAATCGAATCCGTAATTCGTTGATTAATGTATTGTTCTCTTAGTATTTTAAGTTGATCCCACATGATATCAATTTTCAACAAATGTAACAACTCTTTTACCGATCTGAAAATCGAACTATTAAATTAAGTGACTTAAGATCAATACCCCGATCAATCCGATGATACCAATGAGGGTTTCCATCACGGTCCAGACCAGGAAGGTTTGTTTGATTGATGTGTTGAAATACTCCTTAAACATCCAGAAACCAATATCATTAAAATGGGAGAACATCAGGCTTCCTGCTCCTGTGGCAATCACCATCAATTCAGGTGAAACGTTGGTTCCGGCTATTAAAGGTAAAGTTAAACCGGCTGCTGTTATGCAGGAGACTGTTGCGGAGCCGATTGCAAACCGGATTAATGCTGCAACACTCCAGGTCAGCACTAAGGGCGACATGCTGAATCCGCTTGCAATTACTTTTATATAATCGGCCGTTCCGCTATCAACGAGCACTTGTTTGAAAGCACCACCCGAAGCAATGATCAACAAGATCATTGCAACACCTGAAGCCGAATCGGATAAGGTTTTCATGAGGTCCGACATCTTTCTTTTCTTCCGGATACCGAGCAGGTAAATGCCAATAAATACAGCGAAGAAGAGTGCAACAGTGGGATCGCTGATAAACTTCAGTATTTTGACGTTGCTGTTTTCTGCAGGTATAACCATCTGAATAACTGCCCCTGATAACATCAGGATAATAGGACTGATAGCAGTAAACAGACTCGCTGATAGGGACGGTAACTCTTCTTTCGTGAACTCACGGGCAACAAACAGTTCTTTAGGCGGTGTTAGCTTCCAATTCGTATAGAATCTTGAAAGCAGGGGACCGGCAATGATAATGCTGGGAATTGCAACCATCATTCCGTACATCAAAGTCAGGTTGGCATTTGCATGAAATATAAATGCGATAGAGGTTGGGGCAGGGTGGGGCGGGAGAAACCCATGGGTGACCGAAAGTGCCGCACACAAGGGTAGTCCAAGGTAGATCAGCGGCAATTTTGTTGAGGCAGCCAGCGCATAAATAAGGGGAATCAAAACAAGGAAACCCGCATTGTAAATCATGGGTAATCCAACGAGAAAACCTGTGATCATGATCGCGATCTGGATCTTTGCAAGTCCGAAGAGGTCAACCAGTTTATTGGTGATCTGGTAAGCCGCGCCACTCTCTTCCAATAATTTCCCGAGCATTGCACCGAAAACAATGATAAGGGCGAGGCTTCCCATCGTACTTCCAAGTCCGGAAGTAATCGATTGAAGAATAACAAGCGGTTCCATGCTATTGAGCAAACCAACAGCAAAAGAGGTGATTAAGAGCGCAAGAAATGCGCTGATTTTGTAGATACTGATTAGTACAAACAGCAGAATGATTCCGGCTATGATAATGATTAGCGGCATATTAGATCAATTAGTCAATATCTGACGAAAGTAGGATATTTATCCTAAAGTGTGCAGGAATTATTTAAAATTAAGATAGCGCTATGCAACTGCCTGGTAAGAATGGGGCGTTATTTGAAAAGCAAAACTCCTGACCGGTGTGAACCGACAGGAGTCTCAAACAAATATTGTGGCAACAAATCGTTGATTAATAAAATTTTCTGAACCCGATAATTTTACGAACTTCTTCCAGTGTTTTTGAAGCCGATTCGCGCGCTTTTTCTGCGCCGTTTTTGGCTACTTTCGACAGGTACTCGCTATCCTTGGTAATCTCTTCAATACGACCCCGGATTGGATTGGTAAAGTTGATGATATCCTCGGCAAGCTGTTTTTTCAGATCTCCATAACGGATCGTACATTTGTTATAGGCATCATCGAAATGGCTCACAACATCAGGAGTCGACACGACATCCAGCAGCGTGAACAGATTTTGGATCACCTCCGGCTTTTTCTGATTCATTTCCGTTGGTCCAACATCAGTTACTGCTTTCATTACCTTCTTACGGATGCTTGCAGGCGACTCGGCCAGAGAGATCGCATTCCCTTCTGATTTCCCCATTTTTCCCGAACCATCAAGTCCCGGAATCTTCACCATATCCTGCCCTTCAAAAGTGTAGGATTTGGGGATCGGGAAAGTATCGACATTGTACATCCGGTTGAACCTGCGGCCAAAAGTACGTGCCATCTCGAGGTTTTGCTCCTGATCTTTTCCAACAGGAACCAGATGCGCTTTGTGAATAAGGATATCGGAGGCCATCAGTACAGGATAGGTAAGTAAACCTGCGTTGACGTTTTCGGGTTGCTGGCGTGCCTTGTCTTTGAAAGAGGTGGTTCGCTCCAACTCTCCAAGATAGGCATTCATATTTAAAAGAAGGTATAGTTCAAGAATCTCCGGCACATCACTCTGAATGAAAATTGTTGCTTTCTCAGGATCGATGCCGCAAGCCAGGTATTCAGCCAGCACTTGCTTAACATTGGTGTGAAGATCTGCAGGAGTTGGGTGTGTAGTAAGGGAATGCCAGTCAGCAATAAAGAAAAAAGTATTGTGCTGATGCTGCATTTCGATGAAATTTTTCACTGCTCCAAAATAATTTCCCAGGTGCAGGTTCCCGGTTGAACGAATTCCGCTTACTACTGTTGACATTTGATATGCTTTTAATTAAAACGTGTTTTTAATATTCCTTTACGGAGATTTTGATGTTTTAGTCCCTTCAAAGGCGAAACAGAAATTTGAAAACAGGCTCAGAGAAAACCAATCCGGTTTCCTTATCCGTTTTTAAAACGTCTGTTGTACCTTATTTAAGGCTACAAAAGTATAAAAACCGTGGAGATGGTGCAGATTATTCTTTCAATCCGGCAATTTCGTAATTTTCGGGACTGATAAGCGGTTCTCCTTTATACCTGAGTAGAAGTTGGGCAATTGCTAAGGTGTCTTTTTCGCAGTAACGTGCAATTCTTTCTACATCAAAAGTTTTATAATAAATATCCGCAACCTGACTGCCGTCGATATCATCTTTGGGTGTCGGAATATTAAAGATGGCACAGAGGAGCTCAAGCGAAGAATAGTGTTTGTAGTCTCCAAATTTCCACAATTGAAGTGTGTCGAGCATTACATCCCTTATTTCCCATGGTTTTGCCCCGGCCATATCCAAAACCGGGGGGAGTGGTAACCCATTAATTAGTAATCGCCTGGCAATAAAAGGGAAATCGAATTCCTGCCCGTTGTGTGCACACATTCTATGCATCGGATTAGCCATAAACCCGGCAAGCATTTCGGAAAATTCCTGCAAAATAGCCTTTTCGTCTTCGCCAAAATAGGATTTTACGCGGTAAGCCCGCTCTTTTCCTTTGTGAAATATTTTTCCGGCTGAGATGCAAACGATTTTCCCAAATTCAGCATAAATACCGGCCCTGTTATAAAGATCATCTGCCGAATCGCCCTCTTTCCCAATTTGAACAGCCTTTTTTTTCCATAGTTTTTGAATATTCTCCGGCACTGAGCTCAGATTTTCGAACTGCGGAACTGTTTCAATGTCTATAAATAAAACATGTTCGGGTAGCAATTTTTCAAGCATATCTCATCGGTTTAAGGGTTGTCGTGGAGATGTTTCTCAATATATTGGGTAATAATATCGATTGCTACTTTGTTTTTCCCTCCTTCCGGCACAATAATATCTGCATACCGTTTGGTCGGTTCAATAAATTGCAGGTGGCTGGGCCTGACGGTATCCTCATAACGCTGAAGAACCTTAATTACGTCTCTTCCCCGTTCAATGATGTCGCGCATGATCACCCTTGACAACCGGACATCTGCCTCGCAGTCGACAAATATTTTGATATCCATTAATTTACGTAGTTTTTCGGGTTGGAGACAAAGGATCCCTTCTACGATGATGATCTTATGAGGCTTTACTTCTACCGTCTCGGCGAACCGGGTGCAGGTAAGGTAGGAGTAGATGGGTTGTTGTACACTTTCCCCTTTTTTAAGTTTTTTAATACTGTCGATTAATAATTCGAATTCAATACTATCCGGATGGTCGAAGTTGATTTCCTGTCGTTGTTCGATGGGGAGGTGACTGTTATCGCGGTAGTAGGAATCCTGCGAAAGGACAGCGACATCGCCTTTTTTTAACCTGCTGATAATTTCATTGACAACCGTAGTTTTTCCCGATCCGGTTCCTCCCGCTATTCCAATAATGAGCATATAATCAATTGTTTGAAATGATATAGGTTTGTAAATGTATTTTAAATTTCCGATTTTGCTGTTGTTTTGGTTGTTGATGATCAGTGCTTAATAGGACAACCAAACCGGTATTCAAAATTAAGGAAATATTTTGTTATAATGATTTTATATACAAAATCAATACCTTTGCATAAACAGGATAAAACAGAAAGCAATGGCAACCGTAATTATCAACAACAAATCCAAGGCGGCTAAATTAATGCTTGAGTACCTTAAAACGCAGTCGTATGCCAAAATAGTAGATGAAAATGAAGAGGATATCCCTAACCGGGCGACAGTGCGTGCCATCGAAGATGCCCGAAAAGGCAATACTATATCGTGTAGCAGCTTCGAGGATTATCTTGAAAAAGTGAAGCAACATGTTTAGGCTTGAGTTTACCAATCAGTATTTGAGGGATTTAAGGCTTGCAAGGAAAAGAAATCTGGATGAATCGAAACTGAATGAACTAATTCTGATATTGTTGTCTGGTGACGAGTTACCTTTAAAATATAAAGATCACATACTTACCGGAAATATGAAGGGGCTGAACGAATGTCATATTTCACCCAATTGGCTATTGATCTACGGGAAAAATACCACCATTAGACTTATCACACTGATTCGAACCGGTACCCATTCAGACTTGTTCTGAATAAATCGATTACCAATTGATGGATTGACAAACAGGATTGAAATACTGGCAATATTTAGCGTTGATAGACTGTTTTATCTTCTTTGAAACGAATTAAAATTGCAAAAAAATTAAATAGGGTCACTAATGATTAATCATACTGTACTTTTCAAGCTCAAGGAGTTTGTAAGTGAAGATCAAAAAGGAGCAATAAGAAGCAAGATCGCTCATGAATTACTTGCGCTCAAGGAAAAGGTTGAAGTGCTAAAGTACATTCAGGTTGGTCAGAATTATGAGCTCAATACCTCTTCATTTGATATTTGTCTGGTCACCCATTTCGAAACATTCAATGATCTGGATATTTATCGTGTACATCCAGATCATCTTATTGTTTTTGAGTTAATAAAAGCCAATACGGTTAACAGGGCTGTAGTCGATTTTGAATTCTAATTATATACTATGAACAATCTATATCCATTGAAATTTACCCCAATCTGTAAAGACAAAATCTGGGGTGGTGAAAAATTAAAAGGACTCTTGAATAAGGAGTTTCCCGAATTACCAAATTGTGGCGAATCCTGGGAGATTTCGGGTGTTCAGGATGAAGTTTCAGTTGTTGCCAACGGCTTTCTCAAAGGGAATAACCTTGAAGAGCTGATTGAGGTCTATATGGGTGATCTGGTGGGAGAGAAGGTTTATGAGAAATTCGGAACCGAGTTTCCTCTGCTGGTAAAATTCATCGATGCCAACGATAACCTGTCGATTCAGGTTCATCCTAATGATGAATTAGCGTTGGAAAGACATGACGCATATGGAAAGACTGAGATGTGGTATGTTGTTCAGGCCGATCCGGGAGCAAAACTGATATCGGGATTTAACCGCGTCATCGACAAGGAAAAATATCTCACCTATTTCAAAAACGGACAGTTGGAGGAGATTCTTAATTACGAAGAGGCCAAAGCCGGCGATGTTTTCTTTATGCCGGCCGGCAGGGTTCATGCTATCGGGAAAGGGATCGTTGTGGCTGAAATACAGCAAACCTCTGATGTGACTTACCGGATTTATGATTTTAACAGGGTTGATGATCAGGGTAATGCGCGGGAACTTCATGTAGATCTGGCTGTTGATGCGATCGATTACCGGTTTGAGAAAAATTACCGTACTGATTATACTGAAATCGATAATGTCCCGGTTAAACTGGTTGATTGCCAGTACTTCACTACTAACATTCTGGAATTAAGCAAATCCGTTGAGCGTGATTTTACTGAAATTGATACGTTTGTGATTTATTGCTGTTTGGATGGCAAATGCAACCTTGCATGGGAAGATCAGACTATGATTATCGAAAAGGGGGACTCAGTGCTGGTTCCCGCCTTGATTCATAATTTCACCCTCTCAACTTCCAATGGAATTAAAGCAAAACTGCTTGAGGTCTATGTGAAATAGCTAATGGTATTATAACTGCCATAAATGAAATGATTTAGCTGAAAGTATTCGATTCAGCCAATTTTTATCAAAATAAAAGGATGATCATCAAAAAAGCTGAATTTGTACTCAGCAACACTGATCCGGCAAAATGTCCGGTAACTGAAAAGCCGGAATTTGCCTTCGTTGGGCGATCTAATGTTGGCAAATCGTCGTTGATTAACATGTTGGTCAATTTCAAAGATTTGGCAAAAGTTTCGGGTGCTCCCGGAAAGACGAGGCTAATCAATCATTTCAATATTAATGATGAATGGTTCTTGGTCGATTTGCCGGGCTATGGTTATGCGAAGGCTTTGCGTTCATCACGCGAAAAATGGTCGACTTTTATTAGGAAGTATTTGTCGGTCAGAGAAAATTTGTACTGCGTATTTGCGTTGATCGATTCACGGCATGAACCACAGGAGAATGATCTGGAATTTATGACATGGATGGGTCTTAACGGCGTCCCCTTTGCTATGGTCTTTACCAAGACGGATAAGCTGTCGAAGAAGCAATTGGAGAAGAATCTTGCCAGTTACAAAGGTGAGATGTTAAAGAGTTGGGAAGAGTTACCTCCTTTTTTTGTTACCTCTGCCGAAACTAAATTGGGCAGGGACGAGATCCTTGGTTTTATTGAAAATATTCTGAATAATAAAAGTTTAAGAACCTTGTAATCAGAGTTATATTCTAATGATTGCTGAGTGAGTTGACAGTTTTTTAAAAAAAGGTTAGCATTCAGTTTAGTTGTTGGTTCAATATTTCTACTTTTGCCCGCAGACAGAAGCGAATAAATTCAAACAGAAAATTACTAGATATGTCCACAGGTTGTATCAAAATTTTTGCCGGTACTGAATCCAAATATCTTGCCGAGAAAATAGCTAAAAATGCTGGAATAGAATTAGGTAGAGCATCATGTCCGCGTTTCTCCGACGGAGAATTTGAGCCTTGCTACGAGGAAACTATCAGGGGTTCATTCACGTTCATTGTTCAATCGACATTTCCACCGGCAGATAATCTTTTGGAATTGCTGTTAATGATAGATGCTGCCAAAAGGGCGTCTGCTTACAAAATAATTGCCGTGATGCCTTATTTTGGATTTGCGAGACAAGACCGTAAGGATAGGCCCAGAGTTTCAATAGGCGCCAAATTGGTTGCCGACATGTTGATGACAGCTGGAATTGACCGGTTAATAACAATGGATCTTCACGCCGATCAGATCCAGGGATTTTTCGATGTTCCGGTTGACCATCTTAGCGCCGTTGCCCTCTTTATCCCTTACATCCAGCAAATGGGATTGCGCGATATTGTAGTTGCATCTCCCGATGTTGGCGGAACAAAAAGAGCAAATGTATTTGCGAAACATCTGCATACCGATCTGGTAATTTGCCACAAATCACGTAGTAAAGCGAATCAGATTGATTCAATGACACTTATCGGTGATGTTGAGAATAAAGATGTAATCATCGTCGATGATATTATCGATACGGCAGGTACCATTACCAAGGCTGCAGATCTGATGAAATCAAAAGGTGCACGGTCTGTTCGGGCATTTGCAACGCATGCTGTGCTTTCGGGTCCTGCCTTTGAGCGGATTGAAGCATCTTGTCTCGATGAAGTGCTTTTGACAGATTCAATTCCGCTCACCCACAAATCAGATAAGATCACCGTATTGTCATGCGCATCGCTCTTTGCCGATGTGATTCAGAAGGTTTACGAAAATAAGTCAATTAGTACGGCATTTATCTAATAATTACTATCTTTGCGCCCGGTTTTGCAGCATACCTTTGTTGGTGTGATGCGGATACCTTCCTTTCAGAAGGAGATCTGAGTAAACACTTAGTTACAAAACAGTTAATTTTTAAAACAAATGAAATCATTTCTAATTAAAGGTACTGCTCGTCAGGCGATTGGCAAAAAAGATTGCAAAGCGCTGAGAGCTCAGGATTTAGTACCATGTGTAATTTATGGCGGACCAAAAGTTGTGCATTTTCAGGCACACGAAAATGAATTTCGCAAATTAATTTATACTCCGAAAGTTTATCAGACCGAAATCACTGTTGATGGAGTGGTCTATAATGCTTTTATGCAGGCTTTGCAGTTTCATCCCGTTACTGACAAACTTCTTCATATCGACTTTCTTGAAATCCGCGAGAACGTTCCTGTTAAACTTCAGATTCCCGTCCGTTTGGATGGTTATGCCAAAGGGATTCAGCAGGGTGGACGTTTGAAATCCAACCTTCGTACATTGAAGGCTAAGGGATTCCCAAAAGATTTTCCTGATGAGATTGTTATTGATGTTACAGAGCTTAATCTTAGCGAAAGTGTCAGGGTATCTGAAGTTCATGTTCCTGGAATCGAAATTTTGAATGCAAAATCTGTTCCGGTTGCTACCGTTGTTGTAACACGTGCTGCACGTGCTGCCATGGCTGATAACAGTGCAGCTGCTGCTGGTAAGAAAAAATAAATATTGAAGTTTTGAAATGCCGGTGATCTGTCCGTCACAAATACAAATAAGTGAACAGGGTGTTCTTTACGGCTTTTGAAAACAAAATAACTACGGATGAAGTACCTGATTGTAGGTCTTGGGAATATCGGGGAAGAATACGATAATACCCGTCACAACATAGGATTTAGGATATTGGATGCCCTCGCAAGGGCGTCCAATATTTCTTTTAGCGAAAAGCGATATGGTGCTGTTGCTGAAATGAAGTATGCTGGAAAGATATTTATTTTATTGAAGCCCAATACGTTTATGAATCTTAGTGGTCGCTCGGTTCAGTATTGGATGCAGAAAGAGAAAATTGAACTGGATAAAGTATTAATTGTAGTTGATGATCTTGCCTTACCCTTAGGCAAAGTGCGCATGCGATTGAACGGTGGTGATGCCGGTCATAATGGTTTGAAAAGCATTCATCAGATATTAGGAAGTCAGGAATATCGGCGACTTCGTTTTGGAATAGGCAGCGACTTTCCCCGTGGCGGTCAGGTTGATCATGTGTTAGGCCGGTGGGATAGAGCGGAGGAGGAGATTGTCGACTCTAAAATGGAGCTTTGTATCGAATTCATTAAAGCTTTTGCGACAATTGGCGCTGACAGGGCAATGACCTTATATAATAAGAACTAAAGACCTTCAATTAACAGTTTCAAAGGCTAAATTCAGTGTCACCCTGATCTGAAAATACACCAGGGCCAAATCTTCACCACATTGCAACCTCACTTTCTTTTACGATAAATAAAGCCCGATAATTTTTCATCCCTTAATTCGCAATAGAATCCCCTTTTTATTATTTTTACGGTATGGACGAACCTGTACGAATCGATAAATGGCTTTGGGCCGTACGTCTTTTTAAAACCCGGACACTTGCAACTGAAGAGTGTAAAAAGGGACGCGTTACAATTGACGGAGTATCTGTAAAACCTTCGCGGGTTCCAAAACCTGGCGATATCATTAAAGTACGTAAAAACCCTGTGACCTATTCCTATAGGGTAATCGGACTCATCGGGAAAAGGATTGGTGCGAAACTGGTTCATGAATTTGTTGAGGACATCACTCCGCCGGAAGAGCTCAAAAATCTCGAATTAAGGCAGCAAATGGGTTCCTTCGAACGAGACAGAGGGACCGGCAGGCCGACCAAAAAAGACCGGCGGGATATTGACCGTTTGCAGGATTGGGAATAGTTGGCTATTTCGATTTTTGAAAATCTTCTATCACACCATCACACATCCATCGGGCAATTGCCTGCCTGTTATTTTCAAAGATTAACCGCTGTTGATCACGTGGGTGCTGGATATTCCCGAGTTCAATAAATATGGCTGTTGGAATGGTCTTGTCGAGCATATAAAGATGACGGGTCGACACATCGCCGCTATAGCCCCTGCCGGGTTGTTTCAGCTGATATTTTCGCTCAATTG
>JANYLE010000508.1 GCA_025363795.1 Mariniphaga sp.
TAATTGACGGGTGATTTCTGTCGCGGTTAACCATGCTTTCGAGGTCGCGTTGCCACCATTTATCAAAATAAAGATGGTAATCCTCCGGATTTTTTTCGTCCCTCCACATATCAGAAAATTCATCGATCACCAGCATTCCCAGGCGGTCACATGCTTCCAGAAATGCCGGAGACGGAGGATTGTGAGAAGTTCTGACGGCATTATAACCGCTTGACTTTAAGGTCTCAATACGGCGTTCCTCTGCCCGGTCAAAAGCTTTTGAACCCAATGGGCCATTATCGTGGTGCAAACAGCCACCTTTGAGTTTAATCGACTTTCCGTTTAATTGGAATCCATTAGTTGTATCATATGATATGGTTCGGATCCCAAATTTTGTTTCCTTGTGATCTTTTAAATCCGAATTCACATATACTTCTGTAACTGAAGTGTATAGTAATGGTGTTTCCACAGACCAAAGTTCTGGATTTTTCAAAAGCATTTCTTGACTAAAGTCGAAAACCTTCCCGGCTTCAATGGTTCGTTCCGATTCTGATCGTGAAGATTCCACACCTTTGGGCGATCGTATTCGTGTAACGATCTTAACCAGTGCAGCTACTTTGGTTTCATTTTGCACACTTGTTTTCTGGTAAACCTTTGCAATTTCAGGTTTTACCTCCGGCGTGGCGATCGCAATTCCCCAATGAGCAATATGAACTGGATCAGTAATTTCCAGCCAGACATGCCGGTAGATGCCCGACCCCGAATACCAACGGCTATTTTCACCTTCGTTTCTGACTTTTACTGCGATAACATTATTCCCTCCAAAATTTATTTTATCTGTCAAATCGAACCAAAACGAAGTGTAACCATTGGGATGATTTCCCAATGATTTTCCGTTGAGCCAGACTTCGGCGTTCATATACACACCATCGAATTGAATTCCAACTATTTTTCCTTTTTGATCAGCCGGAATCGCAAAACTCTTCCTGTACCAACCTGTTCCTCCGGTTGTAAATCCTCCGTTTACCTGGCTAACCGCATCACGGTTAAACGGAGAGTTGGTCCCCGGCAAATCTTCAACACTCCAGTCGTGAGGAAGATCAAGCTTTCGCCATTGTGAATCGTCAAAAGTCACGTTCCCGGCACTTAGCGCACCTCCACGGTGAAACCGCCAATCAAAATCGAATAAAACAGGATTGGTTTTTGGATTTTGAGCTATCGTCCCCTGGATAAAGAGTAACAAGAAAAGCATTAGAAGGTAGTTCTGTCGTTTCATTATGGTAGTCTTTTCAGATGTGTAAGGTATTCATTCATTGTTATTTTCCGCCGGCAACTTGGCAAATAGCATTTCCGACCATGGTTTTGAATTCTTCAGATTTTAGCAAATTGGCATGATGGCCCATCATGAAATAAACACTAAGTGCCTTAATCATTGAGTTCACCCAAAAGACCAGGTGTTCACGATTGAACTTTACCGGCTGAAATCAGAGAACTAAGGTCATTATTGAGTGAGGCAGACTTACCAGGTCGGCTGCTTTTCCTGCAATGCACAATTTATAAGGAAGTTTGACATCAGAAGTATTCATGACTATCGCTACAACTTTCCCGTCAGGATTGATAAAGGCGGTGGTTTCCAGTTTATCGCGGTTGGATGAGCAGGCAATTCTTTTCGCTCCCTGACGGATGAATTTTGAGAAATGCCCGATGTAGTAATAGCTGTTGGTATAGATCAGTTTGCCGGTTTGAGTATCAGCGTGGATAGGCGCAAAGCAGAAATTACCGACGTGGTTCGGACCTCCGGTTTCATCCAAAAGGATATTCCAATCAGTCCAGGCCACTGTTCCGCAATTGAAATCATTCACCATCGAGTATCCGTACTTTTCGCCAAGTGCCCAGTCATTTACTTTGCCAATGGAGAACTTTTCAACACAACCTTCTGTGAATATGAGGTTTTTATCAGGAAAAGCTTCGTGAACCATTTTCAGGTTATTAAACAGCATCGCACTTCCGGTCCAGGTTTCATACCAATGAAAGCCTATTCCCCATACATATTTAGCGGCTTCCGGATCATTTAAAATTGTGCTGGCCCGCTGGTAGATCAAGTCGCGGTTGTGATCCCATGCAATCAACTTTTTGTTTCCCAAACCACTTTTTTGAAGCGTTGGTCCCAGGTATTTTTTAATGAAATCGCGCTCATCTTCGGCTGTAAAAACGCATGACTCCCATTTTTGGACAGCCATCGGCTCGTTCTGAACTGAAAGTCCCCATACCGGCATACCCATCTTTTCGTAAGTTTTGATGAATTTCACGTAGTGATTTGCCCAGGCTTGTTTGTACTTCTCGAGTAACTTTCCCCCCTTCAACAAATTGTTATTATCTTTCATCCAGGCTGGCGGGCTCCATGGACTGACAAATAGAGGCAACTTGCCTCCTGCGGCAACAATTGCCTGTTTGATCAATGGAATCCGGTATTTCTCGTCGTGAGCAACACTGAATGAAGTGAGTAACGAATCATTATCTTTTACATACCCATAGGAATCGCTCGAAAAATCGCAGCTGGCAATATTGGTTCTGGCAAAATTGTAACCTATCCCTTTCTCTGGATTGTAATAAGCGGTAAGCAATTCAACTTGTTTTTCCTTTGATAATTTGGCAAAAACTTCCGCTGAAGCATCGGTTAAAGCACCGCCGATTCCCACCATTGTTTGAAATGTTTTGGTTGGATCGACAAAAACACAGACTTGTGTCTCGACCGGTTGACCGAATTTTTCAAATACCGCATCCCGTATTTGGGTTAATCGCAAAGTTGTGTCTTTGGCTGTGACAAATACCTGCGTCTTAACAGGATTGACGGCCTTCATTGTTTGTTTCACAGGTTTGTTTGCCGTTTGACCACTGCAAATACCTGTTGCCAAAAAAAGGAAAAGAATTGAAATCTTGAAGCTGTTCATAATTTTATAATCTTTTAATTACCAGATGTATGTCCCTGTTGCACCTGGATTGAGGCGCAAGTTAGCAAATTGTCCTTTGTATTGTATCCTGAACGAATTAATTGAATAGGTGTCGTTTACTACAATCAGAACAATCTTTCCTTCGGGAGTTTTGAATGCAACATTGGGGAATACGTCACTGTTTTCAATCGTCGTAACGCGAACGGAGCCAGGTCGTTCCTCGTCATCAGTCAGACTTACCGTTTTATCGCCCCTGGTTGTGGACGCGATTCTTACCGAACCGGGCCGGACAAATTTTGAGGCATGCGCAATTGTGTAGTATGCCAGATTGAACGAAACTTTGTCTCCGTCAAGCGTTACAGCGCCCTGACACATTGGGCATCCGCCATTATTGGTATGCGGATCGTTCAAAGGGTCAGCTGCGAGGTTCCACAGGATAACGGTTTTGCTCCAGTTTCGTGTTGCACCGATAATCAGCCGTTTAACCTGTGCTGCAATTTCGATGGTTGGACTTCCCGGTTTCTCAACAACCATTTGCTCCGTGAAATAGAGGTTTTTGTCCGGACGGGCAATATGCATGGTGGTCATGGCACTTAAATCTCCGCCATAATTGTGAAACCCCGTTCCGTCAACATACCTGGCCGCATCCGGATCGTGAAGCGTGGTCAGCGGGTAGTCTGTCCTGTCCAGGTTATGGTCAAAAAGTATAATTTTTGTCTGAAGGCCGGCTTTTTGAAATGCCGGTCCCAGATTGGTTTTAATGAACTCTTTCTGTTCATTGGGAAGCATTGGCATACTTGGCGTATTGTTCGAATTCAGGGGCTCGTTCTGAACCGTGACCGCATCGATGGTGATTCCTTCTTTCTTCATCGATTGAATATATTTCACAAAATAACGCGAATAGACTTCATAGTATTCCTGTTTGAGTGAACCACCCCTTACATTGTTGTTCGTCTTCATCCAGGTTGGGGCGGACCATGGTGAACCCAATATTTTAATTTTGGGATTGACCGCCAGAATTTCTTTCATTACCGGGATAACGTCTTTTAAATCCTGCGCCAGATTGAACTTTGTCAGGGAAGGATCTGTCTCTCCTGCCGGAAGATCGTCGTAGGAGAATACAAAGCTGTTTAAGTCTGAAGCGCCGATGCTCAGCCGGATATAGCTAACCCCGGCATTGTTTTCATTGGTGGCAAAAACTTCATTGATCAGCTTTGTCCGGGCTGCAGGAGTCATTTTCATCATCAGTTCAGCACTTCCACCGGTCAGGGCAAACCCAAATCCATCAATCGATTGCAACTCTTGTCCCTCATCTATGACAATTGCAGTTCCCCTACCTGAATTACGGGAACTAAACGAAACCTGTTCTGCCTGTTTTTCAAATAGTGCCGACCGATCAGCATTCGTAATCCATGCTTCTATTTTGGACAATTCTGTGTTTTGCGCAGATATTGGTGCAACCATAAATACTAAAATACTGGAGAACACTATTTTGGCCAATGATTTTCTCATAAGAGCTATTTTAAGATTTGATATTTTCAATCAGATTAGTTTAATAATCAGGAATTAAGGTGTTTTGAAGCATTTTCTCGTCACACCCCTTGATAAAGCTATGGTCTCAACCCCAGCGCTTTGATGTAGTTTTCGTTCCTGGTACAGTTGGCGAATTTGCAACTTTCAATGTAGTCCAACAAAGCTTCTTGTATAAGTGCCTGATCGGGTCGGGCCTCGCGAACATCTTTATAGGTGCCACGAGGTTTTTCGGTATACTCCATGATTTTATCCCAGTTTGCAGGTTGATTGACATGAAGAAATGAAGTTGAATCGCCCATCTTTTTATAAGGCCAGAAAGTATATCCAATGTTATTGTCCTCCATTGTTTTGCAGAAAGAGGTAATCCATTCGTCTTTGTTATGACCTATTTCGCCCATGTACATCGGACGATTGGTTTTGTTCCTGAAATCAATGATCTTTCGGATGGCGTCTGCAGTCGGCTCGCCCCCATAGCGATGGCAAGTGTACATGATCTTATCATCGAATTTCCAATCGCTGAAGACATCAAAGTTTCCGTCCCATTGCGCTCCTCCAAGAAGTACAATATGATTTTTATCCACCTGACGGATAGCTGCAACTGCCTTTTTATAAAGCGGTTCAAGTGAAGTATTTAGTTTTGACATATCGTCACCGAAATAGGGTGCAATTGGTTCATTCAGCAGATCATAACCCAAAATTACAGGTTCATCTTTATACCTGGCGGCTATTTTCACCCAAATGTCGAGGAACAATTTCTGACTCTCTTCGCTATTAAATAGCCATGGATAGCCATAACTATCATCGATATTGTCACCCGTCTGACCGCCAGGGGCATCGTGCATATCAAGGATAATATAGATTCCTGCATCTCTGCACCAGCTGATCAGGCTATCGGTCCGCCGAAATCCGTCCTGTGATGAATGCAAACCCATATAATCCTCATCTGTGAAGAGTTTGTAATGGAAAGGGATCCGGATTGTATTGGTGCCAGTTTTTTTGAGATAAGCAATATCTTCGCGGGTTACATAATTGTCTTTGAATAGTTTCCAGAATTTGTTGGTAAAGTCCGGGCCAACTAATTCCTTAAATGCCTGATCGATCAGCCTCGGAGCGCTGGTCTTTTTGAACAGGAACATATAACCTTCCGGATTGAGCCAATTGCCCAGGTTCGTCCCTTTGATGAAAAATTTTCCACCCTGTGGCGCAATCAGGTTTTGTCCGTCAATCCGGATAAATTGTTCCGGAGCAACTTTCTTCTCGTTTTTGGCGTTTGCCGTTTGAATGTTGATCAGACAGAAAATAATGAACAATGAATAAGTTAAGTGTTTCATATTGATTTGGATGTGATTATTTGTTCCATAGATCAGGAATGGCACCATGCCCACGCGGTTTGACTGGTTGCTGATCCGTTGGTTTTGTTTTTCCCTTATGAATATCATACAATCGTTTAGCGGTTTCCATCATCGCCTCCACCTGGTGTTGATAAGGGCGATCGGTCACGTCAACCAAACCGCAATTGTAGTTTTCTCCATCGTGGCGCCCTGTCAGATCCTGATCAGACCATTGAAACCATGCAGTACCAATCAGTCCCGGATGGGAATAGGCCCGTTCGGTATAATAGCGGTAAGCGACGCCACGCTCTTGCTGTGAATTGACCTGCCATAGCGATTGGGCCATGCCACGGTCAACTGTTCCAAAGTGATATTCGCCAATGATCATTGGCAAACCTGTTCCGGCGAGGATTTGATCCATAAACTCTTTTGGTGGGAAAAGGTCGTAGCAATTAAAGCTGAAGACATCGAATATATTCTTGCAGATATTCTGAACTTCTCTGGCAGGAACATGTCCGAAACGCATCCCAAGATTCAAATGATGGGGGTCATAACGTTTTACGGAATGGTTCACCGATTTCAAAAATGTCCGGAAGGTGTTGTATATAAACTGTTTTCTGCGTTCGGGCGTATCTCCTTTAGCCAGGTATTTTTTCAACTCGCTTTTGATGGGTTTATCGGCGCCGTCAAGGATCAGTCCACAAAGTCGCTCTTCCTGTTCAAGCCACGACGGTTCGTTGCCGACGAAGTAACCGATGAGCCACGGATTGTTTTTGTAAGGAACTACAAATGATTTACATGCGGCATCAATATTTGTAGTAAAACCAGGGGCATACACATCGGGCAACCCCATAATACCATCCTCAATTCCAATTCCCCTCAACTGCATCATAAATGCTTTCTTGTTCAGCGCAGTTACTTCGGGGCTTGACCAGTTGGCAATCGTGTTAAGGCCCCATTTGTCCATGCGTTTGACAATTAAGTTTTTTGACTTGACAGGATATTCTTCCCCATATCGCCGGTAAAGATTCCAAATTCCAAAAGAGACGGAATTTGGCCGTGCCGAATTTGAACCTATACCGGATGGAGGAAGTTCTTTGTAGAGATTTCTCCGTTTATCGATGTTGATGGCATTGCCGCCACCACCCGGACTGACACAGTCAACCCCAACAGAAAGAAATAGATAGCCTTCAGGATCAACAAACCACCATTGTCCACCGATCTTCTCTGTTCGGAAGAAACCGGTTGACTTTACCTTTGCATGAAGGTAGCCGCCAAACTTCGAGTAGTTATATTCTTTGGTCGAAACGATCTCAGTATCCTCGGCATCCCACTCTTTCCGGAGTTGTTCCGGAGACTTTATTTTCCCTTCATAATCTCCCAGGTTCCATTGACCGAATTCATCAACGACGGGTTGCTCTCCCAGGTAAACATCACCCGGATCTTCTGCAGAAAGTGAAATGGACCGAAGCTCAATTGACGGGTTATTGATCGGAGCATTCATTCTTATGCCAATGCTATCAACACCTCTGAGCGGACCACGCTTTCCTCCCAGATTGATCCAACCCGTATAACGTGCCTGATTAAAAGTAGCTGCAAGGTCAAGTGCAGCATCGGGCAAGGCCGTGTAGAACCTTAACGGGATTGCCAGTTTGTTCCAGCCATTTGCAGTATAACTCATTACGCGGAGTTCGTTGTAGCCGGTTTCAGTCGTAAAACCAACCTGGAATCGTTGCGGGGTTGTCGATTTAAACTCCAGCACCACGAAGTTGTATTCGTCCCAATTGGTGGGAAGTCCCGGTGAGATATCCTTAATTGCAAATTTCTGTCCCGAAACTTCCATTTTGCTGTCAAACTGTATTTTTACTGTCTTTTGGGCATTGCACTGGATTGTATTGAATACAAGAGCAGTAACAATCAACATTAATCCTGACCAAAACTTGTTTCCCATTTTTATTATTAGTTAGTTGATTTCATCCATTTGAAAATCCTAAAGCAAAAATTTGTGATCATATCCTGATTATGAGAAGGTTTCCTCTCTGGATAAGAGCAGATAAAAATAAGATATTATATTGGATTCTTAATTTAATCCTGAAAATGAATGAAGTGTATTTGTTATTGAAAATGTAAACGAATTTTAGCAGGATCAATTTTGATAATGCCTAATCGCCTTATTTGGGATTAAGCTTAAGTGAATATTTATTGTATTCCCGCTCTAATAATTTCCGGTTGATCTCCTTCCCATGTCCAGGTAAGAAGGTAATGCATTCCGTTTCCAATAGCCGACCCCAACTTTTGATCATTTCTTGTATATCATCTGCAAAAGGGGGGAATATTGAGTTTTTATAAGTTCCGATCATTGCGTCACCAACCAGGGCAATCTCATTATCAACAACTACGCTGACCGAGCCTCTTGAATGTCCTTCCGTCAGGATCAATGAAATTCCAACTCCATAATTGATCAGCTCTGAATCTTTACTGATCAGTATATCTGGGGTAAAGGGATGATATCCGAATCTCCTTTGTCCAATCAGATTTCCAAAACTCGAGATGATTCTCGCGATTCCAAATGTTCCTTTTGGAAGGGTCATAAAGCCTTGCGCCGCAAATCCGGCCTCTTTCTCGCTCATCGCTATTTTGCAAAGATCTTGTTCGCTGATTGCAGAAGCATTCTGACAGTGGTCAAAATGAGAGTGCGTCAAAATGATCAAATCAATCTTGTATGATTTTAGGTTGATTGAATCGATGTTTTGCCTCAGCCTTTTATACGCAGATGTTTTTCCTGTATCGACTAATATATTTCCCTTTTCAGTCGGGATCAGGTACGAATTACTCCGGCCTTTCAAGACCTGGTAGATGCGAATTCCATTTTTGGTCTGCCACGTTTTCATTTTATTAAAATTTAGTACCGTCACCAAATTTGAAAGCTAAGTCAGTGAAATGGAACCAGCTTAAATCCTGATGTGTAAGCTTAAAAATGGAATGAAATTTATGATCTTTAAATGAATAAAGTTATCAAATTTATGCTATATATTTACATTAGCGTTTCTTGAATATTTTTTAGTTGTGTTTTGCGTTTCTTGAATTAGGACTTGGATCAATCGCTTAACGTTTTACTAAAAATGAGAGGAGTAACTCCATGAACAAGAGAAAATACTTACTCGGGATTGATATTGGCTCGGTTTCAATTTCTCTGGCAGTTATTGATGAATCCAACCACATTGTTCAAACTGCTTATACTTTTCATAAAGGACAAATCGTCGAATGCCTAACCAAATTACTCGGAGGCATTGATTTATCGCGTATCAAATCAATTGGTTACACTTCTTCAAGTCCGAAAATACTCAGGTTCGGAATTAAAACCGATTCGCGGGTCGCTTACATCACCGCTGCAAAAATGCTGCATCCCGATGTGATGGCCTTGATGATCATCGGCGCCGAGAAATTTGGGTTGGTCTCTTTTACCAAAAACGGCGAATACCTGAATTATAAATCGAATACATCGTGTGCTGCAGGTACCGGGAGTTTTCTTGATCAGCAGGCTGAACGGCTTAATCTTGAAAACATCCAAAAATTCAGCGACATGGCTTTTGCAAACAAAGGCAATTTCCCGTTGATCGCTTCGAGGTGCGCTGTATTCGCAAAGACGGATCTGATTCATGCACAACAGGAAGGTTATTCGCTGGAAGAGATTTGCGACGGGCTTTGCTATGGCTTGGCACGGAATATTGTGGATACTGTTTTAATCAATAATTCCAATTCTACCATTATTGTCGCCGGGGGAGTTGCATTAAACAAAGCGGTTATCAAACACCTTGAAGAACTTGCAAATATTACCATCGTAGTTGACGAATATGCGAACGTTTATAGTGCAATTGGCGCTGCAATCAATTGCAGGGAAGACGGTTTTGTGTTGGATCAATCGGTAACAAAGGCGCAGGATTTAATAGAATATGAGAAAAAAGAACAAAAGAGCTATTACCCGCCTTTGGAACTGAAACTATCTGAATATCCAGACTTTGATTCGTCCGGAAGGTATAATTATCAATCGTTATATTTTCCGGCAATGGAACCCGTCGAAGTCGATTTGTACATTGACCTTGACCCAAATGATAAAATACCCGCGTATTTGGGATTGGATATTGGTTCCACAAGTACCAAAGCCGTTTTGTTGGGCAAAAACAAGGAGGTGATTGCGGGTTTGTACACACGGACTTCGGGTCAGCCGCTACAGGCAGCTCAGGTTATCTTCGAAGCGATCCATCATATTGAAGAAAAGCATTCTATTCATTTCAAGGTGATAGGCGCCGGAACGACCGGATCGGGAAGGAAGTTTACAGGAAAGATTATCGGGGCAGATATTATGCCAGACGAGATTACTGCGCATGCAAGAGCGGCATACGAGTTAGATCCCGAAACAGATACGATCATCGAAATCGGAGGACAGGATTCCAAATTCACGGTCATGAACAATGGCATGGTCACCTTTTCTGTCATGAATAATGTATGTGCTGCCGGGACCGGTAGTTTCATCGAAGAACAGGCGAAAAGGCTCGGATGTCCGTTAAACGAATATTCTCAACGTGCTCAAAATGTAAGGGCTCCGCTGGCAAGTGACCGGTGTACTGTTTTTATGGAACGCGACCTTAATCATTACCTGAGCGAAGGGTATGCAGTTGATGAAATACTGGCGTCAGTGCTCCATTCCATCAGGGAAAACTACCTTACAAAAGTGGCGCTGAAAGGTCAGATTGGAAAGAAGATATTTTTCCAGGGTGCAACGGCAAAAAACAGGTCGCTCGTGGCAGCATTTGAGCAAAAATTGCAAAAGCCAATCATGGTTTCGAAATACTGCCATCTGACAGGTGCCTTAGGTACTGCACTTGAATTGCATGACAAGGATATCACCACCACAAAATTCAGGGGGATTGGTATTTATAAGAAAAATATTCCCGTTCGTTCCGAGACCTGCGAACTTTGCAACAACCACTGCAAACTCAAGGTAGCAGAAATTGACAACGAAACCGAAGCTTACGGATTCTTATGCGGCAGGGATTATTCAGATCATAAATTTGTCAAGAATTCGTCGCTTTCGTTTCAACTGATTGCAAAGCGGAACGAAATCTTCAAGTTTAAACCTTCGGCAAATGACCGGCAAATTACAGTTGGCATTCCGGCCGGGCTGCACCTTTACGAAGAGATCCCTTTCTGGCGTAAATTCTTCGATCTGTTGTCCATTAAAACCATCACGAGCGAAGATTATGCCTCCGCAATTAAAGATGGGAAGAAACTCAGCGAGGCCGAATTTTGTGCCCCAATAGCGGCCATGCACGGACATGTGGATTACCTAATGCCAAAAGCCGATTTTATTTTCCTTCCTATTTACCTGACGGAGACCCACCAACCAAATGGGAACAAACACTACTGTTATTATACGCAGTTTGTTACGTCAATTATTTCGGTACAGAAACATTTTGCATCGAGCCTTAAAATACTTTCTCCGCTGCTCAAATCAACGCAAGGGGAATTTTTCGTCCAGCTTGAACTTTACAGGATGTTGAAATCGATGGAGTTAAAGGATATCGGTTTCTTACAGGTTACCCGAGCTTACGAAGAGGCAAAAAAGCACACGCGATCGCTGATGAAGAAATGGCAGACGTTGTATGAGGAGGAAACGCAGCACGCGAAAGATATTCAGATCATGTTGATTGGCAGACCCTATAATGTTTTATCTTCTGCGATGAACCATCACATTCCTGACATTATTGAAAAGAATGGCATTAAAACATTTTTCATGGATATGCTCCCTTTTAAACCGGAAGAGGTTGCAAAATCGGAGGAATTGATGAAGACGACGACACAATGGAAGTTTGCTTCGAAAATACTGTATGCTGCGGGCGTTATTGCAAAGACTGAAAACTGCTATCCGGTTTTGATCACCTCTTTTAAATGCACCCCCGATTCGTTTGCCATTGAATATTTCAAAGAGATCATGAATTCGAATCATAAACCTTACCTGATTTTACAACTCGATGAGCACGATTCAAGTGTTGGCTACGAAACGCGTATTGAATCGGCCATCAGGGCTTTCAGAAACCACCGCCAAAGGGAAAAGCTCGCAAATGATGAAACCGAAGCGTTGAAAAACGGGAAGAAGGATTCTGCCAGTCCTGGCAACAACGGGTTAAATAACAATTGGGAAGAATATATCCGGAGCCTGATGAACGATGCTTCCGAAACGCTTAAAACTTATGGTATCGATTTTAAACGGTTCAGTAATTTGCTTCAGCGGACCAATGGTTTAGATACGAATTTTTCCGGATCGTTCATCAGTGGTTCAAACAGTCTGAAGAACAAAACCTTATTGTTGCCTTCATGGGATCCATGCGTTGGACCGTTACTCGAAGCCGTTCTGCAAAACTGCGGTATCGATGCGCGATTGGTAAGTAGTACCAACGAATCGATTCAGCGCAGCCTGAGTTTTAACACGGGTCAGTGCCTTCCGTTGAATATTGTTGTTCAGAACGCGATCGAATACATCGAATCTCACGCTTTAAACCCCTCCGAAACGGTAGTCTGGATGGTTAAATCAGACCTTTCGTGCAACTTAAGCATGTTCCCATTTTATACGAGGAAGTTATTGAACAACTATGGAAAAGGATTGGAAAATACGGCTGTTTATATCGGCGATGCCATCTTCTACGACCTGTCGTTACAAACAGCAATTAATGCTTACCTTGCTTATATGTTTGGAGGCTTTATCCGAAAGATTGGTTGTAAAATTCGTCCTTACGAAATATACAAAGGAGTAACAGATGCAGTGATGCATAAGGCTTACAGTTCATTGTATGATGTATTTAGAAATGGGACTTCCAAAGAAACTGCGCTTGAATTCATCATTCGTGACTTTGAAGCCATTGATGTGGTGCGAACCGACCGTCCAAAGGTTGCCATTTTTGGCGATTTATACGTTCGTGACAATGACCTGATGAATCAAAATCTGATTAAAACCGTGGAAGATAACGGCGGTGAAGTAATCACAACCCCCTACAGCGAATACATCAAGATAATTGCCAATACAATCATGGGAAGACGATTCAAAGAAGGGCAGTACCTCGAATATGCAAAGATCAGGTTCCTTTCTTCGTTAGTTCCGCTCGTTGAGGAAAAATTCAACCCCTGGTTTTACCGGATTATCGAAAAGCCGTTGAACAGGAAAAGCAGCGATGTCGAAAACTGGCTAAGCCAATTCGGACTAAATCTTTTACATGCAGGAGAATCAGTTGAAAATATCCTGAAAATTCATACTTTGATTCACCAATACCCCGATATCGCCTTATTTATACAAACCAATCCTTCTTATTGCTGTCCATCGCTGGTGACCGAAGCAATGACCTCCCGGATTGAAGAGATAACCGGCGTTCCGGTTGTAACCATTGAGTATGACGGCACAACCGAATTTAAAAACGAGGGAATCATTCCCTATTTAAAATACAGAAAGACGAAAAATGGGGTCTCCTCCCAAAAATAAGGAACACCTATCTGCAAATATTATTTTAGATAAGGTCACTAAACATTGCTGACCTTAACCATTTCCTCATTTCCCCGAATAAAAAATTGGAAATGAAGGCAGCGAAGCCAATTACCCTTGCAAGAAAGTTGGAGCGAAACAGAATATGCTTAATATGCGATGAAATATTCCCGCCTCACGATGAAAGATCATGATCAATAAAAAGTTTTCTAAATAATGTATACATCTCATTTACATTATTAATTTTGTAATTATAAATGATTTTGTAATTAGTGGCGATTACTATGAAAAATGGTGAGAAACACAATTATAAGATGAATATCCAGTTACAAAGGCCTAACATATAACCTCATTTCCGATATGAACCAGACAGATTTACATGTGCATTCCGGGTTTAGTAATGACGGAGAATTAAGAATATGTGAGATCGTTGCAAAATGTGTCATTAATGGCATTGACACCCTCTCGATAACCGACCATAACAGTACAAAAGGAATTGAGGAAGCTGTTTCATTAGCTGCACTTTGTAATATTGATTTAATTCCTGGCATTGAGATCGATTGCAGCTACAGCAATATTGACCTTCATTTGCTGGGATATAATATCGATTGGAAAAGCAAGGACTTCGCTGATTTGGAAAACGCGGTCAATGGAAAGGTGATGGATTCGTTTCCTGAAATGATTGAAAACCTGGCTAAAGTTGGAATTGAAGTTAATGCAGATGAAGTTCTGGATCGGGCAAATGGCCAATTGCCTTGCGCAGAATTGATCGCTGAAGTTTTACTTACGAATAACAGCTATTCAAATAAAAAGCTGCTTCCTTATCAAACGGGCGGTAACCGAAGCGAAATGCCCTACATTAATTTCTATCTCGATTACTTTGCGCAAGGGAAACCGGCCTATGTTGAAATTAATCACATGAGTTATGCCGATGCGATTGATTTGGTGATGGATAATGGGGGAACTCCCATTATTGCACACCCGGGGGTAAATTTAAAGGGAAACGAAAAACTAATCACGGACTTGCTTGATCATGGCGCCCAGGGACTGGAGGCATTTAACAACTATCATAATCGGAAACAAATAGATTATTTTGCAGAAATCGCCCGGCAAAGGAATATCCTAATCACTTGTGGAAGTGATTTTCATGGAAAGAACAAGCCTTTAATTGAGATCGGAAATTACAATTTCAACGAACAATACCTGTTTTACTTATTGGAATGTATACGCAAATTAAAAACGTACAAACATGATAAACAATGAGGTAATAGAATCACTTCTAACGAA